>USLQ01000011.1 GCA_900555545.1 uncultured Oscillospiraceae bacterium
GTCGACGATTGCGTGGTGGGTGGAGCCCGCCTGGCCGAACGAGGTGCCCGCGTGGGTACCGATGATCTTGACATTTGCGTTCTGATAGCAGACGTCCGCGTGCAGCTGATCCGCCACGCGCAGCGACGCAAACGTGGACATCGTGGAGATGAAGGGGACAAGGCCCGCCTTCGCCATGCCGGCCGCGATGCCGACCATGTTCTGCTCCGCAATACCGACGTTAAAGAAGCGGTCCGGGAACTCCTTCCCAAAGACGCCGATCTTTGTGGAACCACCGAGATCCGCCGTCAGGGCGACGATATCGGGATGCTCCTTCGCAAGCTCACAGAGTGCCTGGCCGTAGTACTCGGCTGTCGCCATAGCATCGGAGCCAACCGCTGTATAAACCAATCCTCCTGCCATGATTAAGCCTCCTTCTCAACACGCGCAACGCGCTTTTTGTATGTCTCATCCAGGCTGGCGGCCGCCTTATCGTGCATATCCTGGTCGATCGCGCCATAGTGCCACTTGTACTGATTCTCCATGAAGTCAATGCCGCAGCCCTTGATGGTCTTGGCGATGATCATGGTGGGCTTACCCTTGCAGGCAAGGCCGTTGTCGATCGCCTCGCAGATCTCCTTGATATTGTTGCCGTCGATCGTAAGGGTGTTGAAGCCGAAGGCCTCAAACTTCTTATCGAGCGGCTCAAGGGCCATCTCCTCCTCCGTGGGGCCGTCCATCATGAGCATGTTGCGGTCCACAAAGCAGATGAGGTTGTCGAGCTTAAACTGTGCGGCGGACATGGCGGCCTCCCAGTTGGAGCCCTCGTCCAGCTCGCCGTCGCCAAGCATACAATAGGTGATGTAGTCCTTACCGCGGACGCGAGCCGCTAGCGCCGTACCGACGGCGATGGAGAGACCGTGGCCGAGGGATCCGGTAGACGCATCCACGCCGACGACCTTGTTGGAATCCAAATGGACGCCCATCTTGGAGCCGGAGAGGTTGAACGTCTTGAGCTGATCCTTTTCATTCCACCCTTTGTCAATCAAAAGTCCGGCATAGCCGATGCCGATGTGTCCCTTGGAAAGGATGAAGCGGTCCCTGTCGATCCAGTTGGGATCCTCCACCTTGATGTTCATATACTTGTAATACAGGCATACGAGCATATCCATAGCGCTCAGGCTGCCACCGATGTGACCGCTACCGGCGCACAGGGTGGTGTCCAGTGTGGTGTGCCTGAGCTGGTTTGCTTTTGCTTCCAGATCAAGCCATTCCTGCTTGGTAAGTGGCATGTAAATTGCCTCCTCTTTCAAAATTCTTTTCAATGCTAAACGGCAGTGCCAATGCCGAAAAGTTCAGACAAATTAGAGCGGATGACGCTCACGCAGAACTTTGAACGCCTCCTCGGCGATCTCGATCGTGCGGTTGATATCCTCATCAGACAGAGATGCGTTGATGAAATGGTTGTGGTGCGAGGTCAGGAAGACGCCGCGCTTAACCATCTCGGCAATAAACTCCTGGTGGAGCATCAGGGAGTCATCGTCCGCCGTGCGCAGATAGAACAGTGCCGGTGCACCAGTGGCCTTCAGATGGAAGCCGTGCTCCTTCGCCGCGGCGACCAGACCGGTGGTGAGCTTTTCACCCTTTTCTTTAAACAAAGCGGGTGCGTTGATCTTCTTGAGCTTGTTGATGCAGGCAATGCCAGCCGCAAACGGGACGGCGCTCATCCAGTAACTACCTGTGTAGGTGATGGAACTGACGACATCCTTGAGGTCTGCACGGCCACACAGAGCGGAGACGTTGTAGCCATTGGCCAGTGCCTTGCAGAAGCAGATCAGATCCGCCTTAAAGCCAAAATAGTGATCGCTGCCGGCCAAATCCAGGCGGAAGCCTGCGCGCACATCGTCAATGATGAGAACGGTGCTGTTGTCATCGCAGAGCTTGCGGACCTTTTGCCAGAAGCCGTCCGCCGGGAACTCATTATCCATAAAGTTGCCATGCATATACGGCTGTGCAATGATACCGGCGATCTCACCCTTGTTCTCATTGAACACACGCTCGAGAGCGGCATAATCATTCCACGGAACGTAGATGTTGTTGCACACTTCCTCCTCCAGGATGCCGGGATAGTCGAGCTTCTGGGTCCACGGTGAAACGCCGTGATAGTACCCGTTGAAGAAGACGATCTTCTTCCGATGGGTGGCCGCGCGTGCAGTGATGACCGCCAGAGAAGTGACGTCATTGCCGTTCTTGGCAAAGAATGCCCAGTCCGCACAGGCGACGGTATCGACCAACAGCTCGGCAAAATCGACCATCACAGAGGACGGGATCGTGACGCAGTTTTCCTTTTTCAGCTGTTCAAGCGCCGCGGCATCGACATCCGGATCGCAGTAGCCGAGCACGTTAGGGCCATAGCCGCACATATAGTCGATATACTTGTTGCCATCCAAATCCCAGAAATAGGTGCCCTGCGCCTTTGAGGAGTAGAGCGGGAAGGCATCGTTGGGAATGTAACATCCCTCCGACGGCCCCTGGTGGCCATAGATACCGGACGGGATTACCTTGAACGCCCGGTTGAACATTTCGCGGCTTTTTGTGTAGGTGTTGATTTTAAAGCTCATAGTCCGCGCCCCCTTTTTAGGATAAGTACAGGCTGACCCTGTCGAGAATACGGTTGACGTTGTCAATCATGTTGACCATACCACGCATGGAAATCGTGCCATCGCAGATGCAACCCATTGCGCTTAATTGACCGGAGAGAACGCCGCCAACCACATCGAGAGAGCTGAACTCCATCGCCGCGCGCGGATTCTCACAGGGCTTTTTGATGGTGACCATGTGGTGATTACGTACGCGAATTGTTGCGCCGATGGAATCCTTAACGCCCATGGCGATCTCTCCGTCGGGGATCAGGTTGGCGCTGAACTTGCCGCTCTGATCGTTATTGCCCACCTGGGAGATGGCAACTGCTGCACAGTAGAGCGTCATCTGGATGCTCTTTTTGCGGAACTCCGGATCCTGCATATCCTCATCGCTGGGGCGGAGATACTTGGCGAGCAGATCCGTCAGCGGAACGAACGTTTTGAGCAGGAACCCGATCCGTGTAAATCCCTTGGAGGGGATCGGCGTAGTAGTGCCGTCGATCAGGCCGTTAAATTTTTCACAGGAGGAAAACGGAAGTTTGACATCGCACTCCCTGATCCCATCCTCCATGCGGCACTTGCCATTTTTGAACAGAAGTGTCGCGCTCGGTCCGCCCTTGACCTCAAAACCGATCCGAATCGGTTTTTTACCGCTGAGAAGGGCGCTGGCATTCTCATCCAGTTCACACAGATTTTCCAGTGTTCCAAGGACGGCAAACATATTGATGTAGGCCATCGTTTTGGAATCAGTCGTTGTCAGCAAAACACATTCCTCCCTGCTATCAGGCGAGCATTCACTCATATGATTAGCCAGTCAAAGATCGGACGAGTGTTTACTCGATCGACTTTTTAAGGGAAACATACGGTTTAAAAATAATCGCCCAAAATATTTATATTGCTATTTTAACAAAAGATTGATATAATGTCAATTCCATTTTTACAATTATGACTAACAAGAATCCCGTCCGTTTTGTGTGATATTTGACCAATGGAGCCCTATCTTATCCCACCTGCAGGTTGCCGCTTGTGCGTGCATAATGGAATAGATACTGCTGTGCGATCCCTTCCACGCCACGGGCACACGCCGGGAACCCCTGCGGATAGTAGGCAGCAAGGACCCGCTTCATCCAGACATCCATCGGGCATACCTGGATACGTCCCGCCCCGTAGAGCAGCGTACAATCGGCCACCTTAATACCCACGCCCGTAATCTTCATCAGCTCTGCACGGGCACTCTCAAGCGGCATATCTGACAGTCTGTCCAAGCGCACTTCACCGGAAGATACCCGGCGGGCGGCATCAATGATATACCGGGCACGAAATCCCGCCCGCAGCGGTGCCAGATCCTCCGGTGACAACACTGCCAGCCGCTCCGCCCCCGGGAAGGTGAAATCCCCCGGCGCCGTCTCTTCCCCAAAATATTCGCACAGCCGTGAAATTATGCCCTTGATCCGGGGAATATTGTTGTTTTGGGAGATGATAAAGGAACACAGTGCCTCCCACGGCTCCTGCCGAAGGATCCGAATCCCGCGGCTGGCACGGATGGCACGCGCCAAAATCGGATCCTCACACAGGCGCGCCAGCACGGCTGGATAATCCCGTTCTAAATCAAAATACAGCGACCAGACCCGTTCAAAATCCGTTTGGTTCGTATCATACAGCACCAGGTGCTCCCCTTCGTAGCCGATGGTGAGAGGAAGCCCAAATGCCACGCCGTGCCACCGTCCATCCTCCAACCGGCTCCATCGGAACGCCTGGCCGCAGTCCAGGGTCAAAGGCAGCGACAGACAGGGAACCCCCCGCACTACCAAATCCGTTCCACGCGTTTCAACCTCCAGCATACACATCCTCCTTCGGAAGTTTCTGACAATATCATACCATTTTTGATACCAAAACGAAACAGGAATTCTCCCCCTTTCGATAGACGTAAAGGAAATAAAACAGTTTGTATAACTCTGTTGACAAACATTTGAATTGTAAAGAAAATGTTTTTACAGGAATAATTTGGCGCTATTTATTGGTTTCAGGCCATATTCGTCCACAATTTCCACCGGGTTTTCCACAGAATCGGTTGAAACCGTTATACTATTTGTATATTTCGAATCTTTTTCAGTATCCAGCCCGAATAAACACTGTATTGCAAGCCACAATAAAGAAAAAAGGAGGCGGAGAAATGATCAAAGGAATTAACAAGCAGGTTGTCGAGATCACCCAGGAGGAAAACAGCTATTTTGAGCGAATCCTCTTTTTTGTAAAGCCGGAATACTCCACCATTAGCGAGAAGCAGCTCCGGGAGCGCGCACAGCAGATCGGCAGTGAGGCCGGACCGCCTCCCGCTATGAAGATACGAAACCGCCGTCTGTTCACCGTTCTGGGGCTGCTCTGTTCCGCCGGCGCAGGGGCCGCCATATCCGCCCTGATCGCCTCACTGATCTGAGAAAAACACAAATGGCAGGATGAGCTGATGCGAGAATTAAAAAATCGAACAAAAGCTATCGCCATCAGCCAGTGCCCCATTTGCCCTCCCGATCCGCAGACGGGGACTCCCTTGTTCACCATGCGGATATTTCCCCAAACAGGGCTCCTCCCACGCATGGAGGCCTGGATGACCCACAATTGAATACCCCGGTACGTTAAAACTCCCCCGGCGGAAAACCGCCGGGGGAGTTTCTACGGGGTGGGATAAAGGTCTGATCCCAAGAAGACAATCATTACTTTGCCTGCCAATCCCACTTGTGGAAGCGAACCTTAACGATGTCTGTGGCAACATTGCCATTGACATCTGTCACCGTGACCTTAACCCACATGGAGCGGGCACCGATGCCCTTTCCGTTCGGGGTGATGGTCGCCGTTCCGTCGCCATTATCCGTGATTGTGGCTTCCGGATCATCGACAGACCAATTCGCGGCCTCCCACTTGATGCTCGCAACATCCACACCCTCGAGGCCCTCGAGGTGCAGTGTGACAGGCTGGCTCTTGTAAGTCTTCATCCAGGAGACCTTGTAGTAGATCACGTCGTCATCACGTCTGTCGCCACCGGCGATAGAGATCACATCGATCCGGTTGTACGTGGTCAGGCCGGCGATCGCATCGCGGACGGCCTGAGCAGCCGCGTCAATCACAGACTGATAGGAGACATCCTGATCGCGCTCAACAAGGCCAGCCTCGGTAACAGCGTTCTGGAGCGCCTCGATGGAAGTGAGCGTGTACTGATCCTTCAACGCGTCCAGATCGGCCAGCAGGGCCTCCGCCTCAGCGACGGCGGCATCCAGTTCACTGTAATCCGCGTCCTCAAGGCTCAGTTCCATGCCGTTCAGCCTGGCGGCCATATCCTCGACTGCCTGCTGCTGGGTGATATCCGGGTTGGAATCGCGCAGGGCGATCGCCTCGGCCAGCACGGCCTCGAACGCCTGACGGGAGGTCTCAGTGTAGTTCATGTAATCCGGAGCGGCCTTCTTCGCCTCAGCGGCGTCGATGGCGGCGTTCAGGGAATCCAGATTCGCGCCGACATAGGACGGGTTCTCCGCGATCTCATCGACGGCGTCGATGGCGTTGTCAACCTTATCCTGATCCTTGATGGTCAGATCCTCATCCAGGATCTCATAGAGATTATCGAGCGCGTCATTCACCTTTTCGATATACTCATCGGTGTACTGGTCGCTGTTATCAATGATCTCCTCCGCCTTGTCGATCGCATCCTGAACGCCGGACTTATCGGCGGGCTTGAGCTCCAGCTCCATGGCGCCGAGCGCCTCGGCCTTGGCTGCGATCTCGTCGTTGTCCGTGATATCCAGATCCTGCTCGAGGTATGCCTCAGCATCCGCGATGGCGGCCTTCAGCGCCTCAATGGAAGCGTCGGTGTAGTCGTTGATGTCCTCGGCCTCGAGCTTCGCCTTGGCGGCGTCGATGGCGTCGGCGAGTGCCTGCTTGTCGGCCGGGTTGTAGCTGCCATCAGCGGCCGCGATTGCATTGTCAATGGCGGTGGCGAACGCGTCAACCGCCTCCTGATCTCGAATGGTGTATGCACCGCGGTCGATCCCGTTGGCGGCATCCAGCGCGTCCTGAATCATCTGGAGGGCTTCCTGCGTATAGATCGCCTGGTTTTCCTCATCGGCGAGGAATTTCTCCGCTGCGTCGATTGCAGCGTCTACCTTGGCATAATCTGCACCTTTCAGTACAAGTTCGACAGCTTCGAGCGTCTTGTAGGCCTCATCCACCCGCCACTGCATCGTGATGTCGTAGTTGGCGGCAATGACTGCGTTTGCAGCGCTGATGGCGGCCTGGAGGGCTTCCTTGGACTCCGTGGTGTATTCATCGGAGGCGTTGTTGAGCGCATCCTGCTTCTCTGCGATAAGGGCTTTGAGCGCCACAGTATCAGCCGCATTCTTCTCAAGCTGATAGGAATTGAGCATGGTAACCGCATCGTCCACAATCTGCTGATCGCGGATGGAGAGCGTGTGGTCGATGGTTCCGGCAGCCTTGATCATGCTCTCCAGGCGGGCAAGAGATGCAGCCTTGTAGAGCGGGTCGCCATCCTCTGTGACAGCTGTGCGGGCAATCTCGAGCTCCTGGGTACGCGCCTTGATGGCCGCCTCAAGTTCGCTGTAATCGGCGAGTACCACGTCCATCTGGACCATGGCGTCGGCGAGCTTCTTGGCGGCGGCGGCTACGGCCGCCTCGTCGTCAATGGTCAGCTCCTGCTCGAGCAGGGTCTGCGCCTGGGCGAGAGCGGCTTCCAGCGCAGCGCGGGAATCCGCCGTATAATAGGTCTCATAGTCGGAGACCTGTGTCATCTCAATGGCATCCTCAATAAACTGCTCCAGCGTCGTAGTGTCAGCAGGCAGCTTGACCATAGTCTTCATCGCAGTGTCCAGGGCGTTGTATGCCTCATCGACAAGATTCTGTTTGTCAATCGTGTAGTCTGCATCCTGAACATCCATCGCCGCAAGCAGTGCGGCTTCAAGCGCCTTGATGGAATCGACCGTGTACACGTTATCACTGCTCAGATAGATCTCCGTCGCCGTATCGACAAGGGTGTCCAGTGCCGCATAGTCGGCGGGGAGCATTTTCAGGTCTGAGATTGCATTGAGAATCTCCACTGCCATGGCATCCACCGCAGACTGCTCCGTGGCGGGCCGGCGGTTGTTTGTCATCTCATCCCGCGCGGCGGCTACCAGTTCGGTCACAGCGGCCAAATCATCCGCATCGAAGTACCGGCCATTGAGCTTTTCATAGACGGAGATCGCCTGAGCTACGCCAGAGTAGTCGGCGAAGCCTTCCAATCCGCCAATCGCCATCTCGATAGCCAACGCGGCTGCGTCGATCTCACTTTGATGGCTCTGATCAAGAACCGGATTCTTGAGCAACAGTCCGGCCTCGTAGGCATTGCGAAGCGTCTGCAAACTCTCTGCCGTGTACTTATCAGCGGACGTCTCATCGTTGAGTACCTGTTCGGCCTCAGCAATAGCCGCATCAAGCACGCTATAATTTGCATCTGCAAAACGCAAACTATTCACCGCGACATCAAGAGTTGCCTTCGCGCTGTCAATCTCCGCCTGTGTAGACTGGTATTTTGAGAGCACTTCATTCGCCTTTGTATAAGCATCTAAGAACGCTGTATAGCTGTCAGACGAATACGCAAAGGATTGATAGTTTTTCTGTGCAACGTTCTGAACGGCACTACGCAATGCTCCTTTATCGACCGTGTGGACGGTTACTATAGTCTTCCCCAACGTATGGGCACCATCTTTATCGCCAAAGGCCCAGTCTACAGCGTTAAACTTAAACCAGAAGTAGAACTGCATGGTCTCCACAGAGGGAACATTACCATAGACGAGATTGTACTCAGTATATCCGTCATACTCGCCGCCAAAGCGGGTTGTGTCGCCAAAATACCTATCTTTAATACCGGTTTTTGAGACACCAGTTGCCGCAACATCGCCAAAGCCAAATGTGGCGACATTATCCTGATCTACCCAGATATCGTAGTATTTTTTTCTGTCGGCGTGATTTGTCCGCAGTGTATAGGAGAATTCCAGCCCCAGAGCATCCCATGTGGTTCCCTGGCTGCGGTCAATATACAGATCGCTATAGCTGACTACTTCAGCACCGCCCTGACCGTCAACAGACGTCTGATTGATAACGCCTTTGTCAATAGTCAAGCCCAAATCGATATAATTCCAGTTACCAATTGTAGGCTTATGTCTCAACTGCGCCAGTACCGGCGTAGTTGCAGAACGGGTATAGGAGAAGCCATAGGTAACGTAAGTATTCTCACCGTTATCCAAGCTGTAAGACAGAGCATAAATAATCTGTCTACCAGAAGATGTTGTACCTGTAATCGGATAGGAATAAGATCCAGGCTCAATCGTCGCCGGAACAGATACGGAAGTTCCGCCTGTCACACTAAGATAGACATCCGTCATAGTGTGATCAGTCGGGTTACTAACGGTAAGAGTCGGGTTACCAGAAACACTCGTGCCATCCAACACAATCTCCTCCGGTGCGGTAACCGTGATTCCCTCAGCAGGGAAGGTGGGCTCTTCCGCCGCGAATGCCACCGGTATCGCGGTGATCGACATGAGCGCCGCCAGCGCACCGGCAAGGATCCGCTTTAAGCTTTTAGTCTTTTTCATTCTATGAAAGACTCCTTTCTGTTTATAAAAAACAGCTTAGAATTGCGGCCCGTTTGCCCGCATGGACGCGCGGGCCGCGATAATAAATCATTTAAAAGAAGATGGACGGCAGCCTGAACAGCCGGACCACTGTGGTGGCCGCACGGTACAGGAACGAGGTGTTTGCCCACTCAAGCGCGCCGATGGCGTCGAGAATGGCATCCTCCGCCGCATCCACATCCTCCTGCGAAGCCCGCGGGTTGAGCAGCAGAGCCTGAGCCTCCTCCACTGCGAAGGTGACATCGTCATAATTGACATAGTCATTCGCATTGTAGAGCGCTGCGAGCTTGACCGCCCGCTCGAGAGCCGCCTTGTTGGCCGGAGTGACATTGACCACTTCCAGCCCCTGGACCGCATCCGTCACAGCCTGAGCGGCTGCGGCCACCTGTGCCTCCCAGTCGGCATCTGCGCGGGTGAGCGTCGCCTTGAGCTCCTTCGCCGCACTCTCCGCCGCAAGGACCTTCGCCCAGGATTCCGTCGTGTAGTTCTGGGAATCCGTTGGGATGGCGGCCAGCGCCTGATCGATCAGGGCAAAATCCGGAGCGGCAAAGGCAAGCTGCGCGATGGCGTTGTTCAACGCCTCAGCCGCCGCGTTGATCACAGCCTGATTGCGGGCGTCGTACTTCTCCGTGGCATCCAGGATAGCCTGTGCATTGGCAAGGGCCTGGACAACCACATCGTAGTTGGTGTAGTCCTCCGCATCCAGACGGCGGGCTTTCAGTACGGCCTGGCGCAGGGCGGTAAAATTGGCGTCCTCCGGGATGAGCTGAGCGACTGCCGCAGTGAGCGCAGCAGCGGCAGCGTCAATCCGCCTCTGATTCCCAGCCGTAACGGCAAGATCCGCCTCAAGGAGTGCCTGCGCGGCCTCATAGGCCTGCGTGGTACTCTCAAAGTTTTGATACTGATCCGGAACAAGTTTCTCGTAGGCCTCAACCGCAGCCAACAGGGCGGCGGTATTCAGCGCGGCAATCGGGCGCACAACGGCGACCAGCCCGGCGACCGAAGATGTGAAGGTATAAGCGCCGTTTTCAAGCGCCGCATCCATAGCAGTCATTACGCCGGAACCGGACACCGTGTAGACGGCGTTGTCAAGCGCATTCTGCGGAACGGTGATCGTGACAGTCCCATCGGGCGTCACGGCCTTCCCGCCGGAGAGCAGGACGATGTCATACAGCACGAAGTCATCATACTGTGCCGCGACCGCGTCATAGACCGCGCCGGACTCGACGACCGTCACCTGCATGGCCGTATCCAGCGGCAGAACGCCGCTCCCGGCGCGCAGGGTGATACCGGTGTTCGCATCCTCAAAGAGGAAGTCATTCTTGAGCACACTCAGCTGGGCCTCCGCATCCGTGAGGACGGAGAGGTTTTCTACCAGCCGGCGCTGGTCGGCCGTCAGCTTGTTGTACGCCTCGCGGGCGGCGACGATCTGCGGCTCTTTTTCGACGGTGACTTCGCCGATCGCCGCAATCAGTTCCTCCACCGCATCGGCCGCAGCCTGGTCGGCCTGGGCCTTGACCAGCGCGTCATACGCGGCGCGGGCGGCGGTGAGGACGTTATAATTTGTAACAAGCGCCTGCTGCGCCGCGGTCAGCTCGCCATAGGAGGCCTCGGCGGCAAAGATGGCGTCCCCGCTCTCGAGCGTGACGTCGCCAATCGCTGCGATCAGATCGATGACCACCTGTGCGGCCTGCTGATCCGCTGCGGACTGTGCGACGAGCGCGTCATACGCCTCGCGGGCATCGAGCAGGGTCTGGTAATTGGCGACAAGGGCCTGCTGGGACTCCGTCAGGGCCGCATAGGCCTCCTCGGCGGCGGCAATCTTGTCGCCGCTCTCGAGCGTAACCGTGCCAATGGCATCGATTATCGCGATCACAGGCGCAGCGTCGGCCGCGTCACCTTCTGCGGCAACAAGCTCCGCATAGCGGGCCTCTGCCGCGGTGAGGACGGCGTAGTTGCTCACGCTGGGCTGCAGCTCGGGTGCGAGGCTGTCATATGCCTCACGGGCGCGCTGAATCCGGCGCGC
>USLQ01000012.1 GCA_900555545.1 uncultured Oscillospiraceae bacterium
GCTCCGCAAAGGGCGGCCACAGCTTTTTTCATCGTTACATCCTCCGTCGTGGTGTGATCATGAAATAAGTATATAACAACTTGCGCAAAAAGTCCATAACTGCGCTTTCATTGGCCGCCAAATTATGGTATACTGAATGATATCCCAAGGTAAAAATCATCAGAGGATGTGTTGATAGATGAAATATGAATTTTCCAACAAAGTGTCGGCTCTGAAACCGTCGGCTATCCGCGAAATTTTGAAAGCCACTTCCGATCCGGAGGTGATTGCGTTTTCGGCCGGCAATCCGGCTCCGGAGGCCTTCCCGGTGGAGGATGTACGCAAGATTACAGCCGATCTGCTGGATCGCGATCCGATCCTTGCTCTCCAGTACGGTGTCACAGAGGGGTATACCCCCCTGCGGGAGACAATTGCCGCCCGGATGAAGCACACGCAGCAGATTGGCCGTGATTTTGACGATATCATCATCACCTCCGGCGCGCAGCAGGTCATGGATCTGACCTCCAAGGCGCTGTGCAATGAGGGCGACAGCGTAATCTGCGAGGCGCCGTCCTTCATCGGCTCACTGAATGCGTTCCGCTCCTACGGGGTAAACCTTGTGGGCGTACGCGTGGAGAGCGACGGCATGGATATGGTAGAGCTCGAGGAAAAACTGAAAACGACGCCCAACGCGCGGTTTATTTACACGATTCCAAACTTTCAGAACCCCGCAGGCGTGACGATGTCACTCGAAAAACGCAAAAAGCTCTACGAGCTGGCCAAAAAGTATTCCGTCCTGATTCTGGAGGATAATCCCTACGGCGACCTGCGCGTGGCGGGTGAGGATGTCCCCTCTATCAAAAGCATGGATGAGGATGGGCTGGTGATCTACTGCGGATCCTTCTCCAAAATCCTCTCTCCAGGCATCCGCGTGGGCTTCACCATCGCCCCAAAGGAGATCATCTCCAAGTTGACCGTGTGTAAGCAGACCTCCGACGTGCATACTACCATGCTGTGCCAGCTGATCGTCAACGAGTGGATGAACCACTACGATATGGATGGCCACATCGCCAAGATCCGTGACATCTACCGCGGCAAGCTCAACCTGATGTGCTCCCTGATCGACAGCGAGCTGGGCGGCTTTGTCAAATATGTCCGACCGGAAGGCGGCCTGTTTGTCTGGTGCGAACTGCCGGAGGGCGTGAATATGACCGAGTTCTGCAAAAAGGCCGTAGAGAAAAAAGTGGCAGTGGTTCCGGGTACGGCTTTCCTGACCGATCCGGAGGCGGATACGCAGTGCTTCCGTGTGAACTTTTCCCCCCCCACGGATGACGCTATCGTCAAGGGCATGAAGCTTCTCGGCGAGGTGGCCGCCTCTTATCAGGCTTAAAACAGGGAGGGGGTTTTTGACTATGGCAGAGGAACTGAAACACAACGCCGAAAAGCAGCAGCGGATGCTCAGCCTCATCCAGCCCAGCGGCGTACCGACTCTTGGCAACTATCTGGGCGCTCTGAAAAACTGGAAGGCCTATGACGCGGATTACGATTGCTTTTACGGCGTGGCGGATCTGCACTCCATCACCGTCCGGCAAGAGCCGGCCAAGCTGCGCCAACAGATTCTGTCCATGTTTGCGATGATTATCGCTCTGGGGATCAATCCGGAAAAAAATACTGTCTTTGTCCAGAGTACGGTGCCGGCACATGCGCAGCTCGGGTGGATTCTCAACTGCTACACGCAGTTTGGCGAGCTCTCACGGATGACACAGTTCAAGGATAAGTCCGCCAAACATCCGGAGAATATTAACGGCGGCCTGTTCACCTATCCCTCCCTGATGGCGGCGGATATCCTGCTCTACAATGCGGACTACGTCCCGATCGGCGAGGATCAGAAGCAGCATCTGGAGCTGACACGTAACGTAGCCAATCGCTTCAACTCCATCTACGGCGATGTTTTCACCGTTCCGGAGCCGCTCATCGGGAAGGCAGGCGCACGCGTGATGTCGCTGCAGGATCCGGTACACAAGATGAGCAAATCGGATACCAATATCAACGGATGCGTCTACATCACGGATGACAACGATACGATTATGCGCAAATTCAGGCGCGCAGTGACGGACTCCGACATGTGTGTACGTCATGCGGAGGGCAAGGATGGCGTCAACAACCTGATGAGCATCTACGCCGCCTGTACAGGTAAAACCTATGCAGAAATCGAACGCGAGTTTGAAGGCAAAGGCTATGGAGACTTTAAGGCGGCCGTCGGCGAAGCTGTCGTGAGCGAGATTGGCCCGGTGCGCGACGAGCACGCACGTCTGCTCAAGGATAAGCCTTACTTGGAGCAGTGCCTCACGCTGGGCCGTGACAAGGCTGAACGAGTGGCCGGACGGACACTCGCCAAAGTCATGCGCAAGGTTGGCTTTGTAAGTGTAAAATGATAGATCAAAAAAGTCCCGTCATTTTACCTAAAACGCCTTGCATTATTCCGGATAAAAAGGTACAATAAATTAAAAATAAATTTTCTGTGGAGGTGCATTATGTTCTGGGGATTAAAAAAGGCCTATTACAGGACGTATCAGTTCGTCATGCGGATTGCGGTCAACTTTTTGGATTGGCGGCAGCCCGAATTGCTGGAGGGCCCGGGGGCGCTGCGGCGCCTGCCCGAACTGATTAAAACGAAAAATGTCAAGAGTGTCCTGATCGTCACCGATAAGGGATTGATGGGGCTCCACCTGCTGGATCCGCTTTTTGAGGAGATGGAAAAGGCGGGTGTGGAGTATCATGTCTATGATGGCGTTCAGCCGAACCCCACCATCGATAACATTGAGGACGCCTATAAAATGTACTGCGACAACCACTGCGAGGGCTTTGTCGCCTTTGGCGGCGGATCCTCTATGGATTGCGCCAAGATTGCCGCAGCGCGCGTTGTCCGCCCCAACAAGAGCGTACCCAAGATGCGCGGCCTGCTCAAGATCATGAAAAAGCTCCCGCCGTTCTTCGCCGTCCCGACAACGGCCGGCACCGGATCCGAAACTACGCTCGCGGCTGTCATCTCCGACCCGCGCACGCATGAAAAATATCCGATCAACGATCCTGTCCTGATCCCGCGCTATGCCGTGCTGGATGCAGAGTTGACCGTCGGTCTGCCCAAGAGCATCACCTCCACCACGGGCATGGATGCCCTCACCCACGCGGTGGAGGCGTATATCGGCCACAGCAACACGAAAGATACAGCGGATAAAGCGCGCAAGGCGGTTCGCATGATTTTTGACAATCTCCAGGTAGCTTACGAGGACGGCCACAATATCGAGGCGCGCTCCAATATGCTGCTTGCCTCCTACTATGCGGGCGTGGCATTTACCCGCGCGTATGTCGGCTACGTACATGCCATCGCCCACAATCTGGGCGGTATGTATGGGGTGGCCCACGGTTTGGCCAATGCAATCATCCTGCCGTATGTGCTCGAGTACTATGGGGAATCCGCCCACAAACGTCTGGCGGAGTTGGCGGATTTGACCGGTATTACACAACCGGGCATGAGCGACGCGGAAAAAGCGCACGTGTTCATTGAGAAGATCAAAGAGATGAACCGTGCGATGAACATACCGGATAAATTTGACTGCATCAAAGAGGAAGATATCCCGACGCTTGTCAAACGCGCGCTCAAGGAGGGCAACCCACTCTACCCGGTGCCCAAGTTGATGAACGAGGCCGACTGCGAAGCCGTGATTCGCCGCCTGATGGCATAAATGTCCAATGATGGAAAATCCCGGGTGTTCCCGGGATTTTTTATGCCGCTGGGCAGGGTCAGGATTTTTCACTTCCCTTTTTCCTACTTGTGTGATAGAATATAAAAAGTCCCCTGGGCAAGGGGGAAATACGAACCGTTGACGTTGGAGGCGACTGATGGATATTGAGGTCCAGATTCCCGGCACGCCGGGAGAGCCGAAAAAAAAGAAGAAGGGACTTTTCGGACGGTTTCACTGTGAACCGCCGGAGCGCCCACGCCATCGCCGGATTGTCGTGCTCGACGAGCTCCGGGGGCTGTGTGTGTTCCTGATGGTGATTTACCATATGCTCTATACGGCAGGGGAGTTTTTCGATTTTCCGACGTTTTCGACGCTGCTAAAGCTAACCGCGCCTTTGGAGCCAATTTTTGCAGGGATGTTTATTGTGATCTGTGGGATCTCCTGCCGTCTATCGCACAGCAACCTGCTACGGGGGATCAAACTTGCCGGTGTGGCACTGTTGGTCTCGGTTGTGACAGTCTGGATCATGCCGCTGCTCGGCTTTACCGGCACGGAGATTCGCTTTGGCATCCTGCATATGCTCGCCTGTTGCATCCTGTTCTATGCAGCCTTTGCCAAAGCAATTGACAAGGTCCCAGCCCAGGCGGGGATCCTCGTCTGTCTGATTCTGTATGTGTTTACCCGGTTTATTGATGAGGGGATTTTTGGCATCCCCTATGTAGATGCGATGAATGTGCACCTACCGGACACCCTGTACGACTGCGGTTGGCTGTTCCCGTTAGGTTTCTACAATGCGTCGTTTTACAGCGCGGATTACTTTCCCCTTCTGCCTTGGATTTTTGTCTTTCTGGCCGGCGCGTGCGGAGGTGGCTGGCTGGTACATGCGGAGTTGCCGGAGAGTGTCTACCGGATGCACGTCCGGCCGCTGGCGTTCCTCGGCCGCCATGCGCTGATCGTCTATATTATCCATCAACCAATTATCTTTGCCATCTTTTGGCCTCTTAGCATGATTTTACAGAGGTGAACGGGGAGGAAAATATGAGAGTTTCAACAAAAGGCAGATATGCACTGCGCCTGATGCTGGATATCGCCCGCAACAGTGACAGCGGCTTTGTACCACTGCGGGATATCGCCCAGCGGCAGGGAATATCGATGAAGTATCTGGAACAGATCGTCTCCCAGCTGTGCCGGGCAGGTTATTTAAAGAGCGTGCGTGGTCCGCAGGGCGGATACAAGCTTGCCCGTCCGGAACGGACGTACACAGCAGGGGACATCCTGCGCGTGACGGAAGGTGACCTTTGCCCGGTCGCCTGCGCCGGGGAAGAAGCCGAAAAGTGCGCCCGCTTTACAACGTGCGAGATGGCCCGGTTCTGGGCCGGCCTGAGAAGGGCTATTGACAGCTACGTGGATGGCGTCACCCTGGAGGACCTGAAAAACATGAGCTGTGAAGCGGAGGCGGATGGGAGATAATATGCAACAAACGGCAGTGATCGGTATGAGCGGCGGCGTGGACAGTTCGGTCGCCGCTTATCTGTTACAAAACGAGGGATATCGGGTGCGTGGCGTTCATATGCTTACCCGTCCAATGGACCGGCAGCAGGAGCAGGCCATGCGCGACGCCCAATGTGTATGCGAGCGGCTGGGTATCCCATTTGATACGGTTGACTTTTCCGCTGTGTTCCAGGAGCGAGTGGTGGATTACTTTATCCACGCTTACCTGCGTGGGGAGACACCCAATCCCTGCGTCGTCTGCAACCGGTTGGTCAAATGGGAGGCGCTGCTCGACTACGCAGATGGGATTGGAGCGCAATACGTGGCCACAGGTCATTACGCACGCGTGGAACAGCTGGGAAATGGCCGAATGACGCTGGCTGTGGCTAACGGTGGGGTCAAGGATCAGACCTATGCGCTCTGGAATCTGACACAGGAGCAGCTGCGGCGGACATTGATGCCCGTGGGCGCACATTCCAAGGAGGAGATCCGTCGGATTGCAGGGGAGATCGGGCTTGACGTGGCCGGCAAGCCTGACAGTCAGGATATCTGCTTTATTCCCGACGGAGACTATGTGGGCTTTTTGCGGCGCAGTGGCGCGGGCGATGGGAAACAGGGTCATTTTGTCTCCCTTACAGGCGAGATCCTCGGAGAGCACCTGGGGATCTGCCACTATACGGTTGGCCAGCGGAAAGGGCTTGGCAAGTCCTTTGGGCGTCCCGTTTATGTGTGTACAGTGGATCCGGAGAGCGGGGATGTCGTTCTGGGGGATAACGAGGATCTGTTCCACAGCCGGGTTGAGGTACGCGATCCAAACTGGATGGGTCTGGATCCGGAACAGGTGGGGGAGACCGGCTTGCACTGCCTGGGAAAGATCCGGTACAATCAGCATGCCGCCCCCTGCCGTCTGTTTTGCTCCGACGGCCAGCTGGCTGCCGTGTTTGACCAGCCCCAGCGCGCCGTGACACCGGGGCAGTCGGCCGTCTTTTATGACGGACAGGGCCATGTGCTGGCCGGTGGTGTGATCACGCGAGGGTAAGCCCCTGTTTTCTTTCAAAAAGCAGGCCTTATCTCGTCCGCTTCTAAATCAGATTTCTTCCCAACTTGTTTCCGAAGGCCTGTATTGGACCAGCTGTCTGATACAGGCCTGTTTATCCTCTTACTATTTTTACTATTCTCACAAAATAGAAATTGACTTTATGCCCTGTTTCATATAAAATATCCTTGTCTTAACAATTTTGTGCTTTAATTCAGAAGCAAAAGGGGTATGAAACATGTCTAAAAAAGCAAAAATCGTTGTAGGCGTTATCGCCGGCGTGATTGCTGTTGCACTTGTTGCCACGGGAATCACCCTTGGAGTCATCTTCTCCAGCAAGGGGCCGTTCACCGGCACTGTCATCGATGCGAGCACCAATACACCGATGGCCGGTGTCAGCGTATCTGATGGCCGCAATGTGGTCAAAACGGACGCAGAGGGGAAGTTCACCCTGGACGGCTACTACAAGAGCCGGTTTGTCACCGTGACCACACCCTCCGGCTATGTGGCGGACAGTTATTACCAGCATGTGGAAAAGGGCAAGGAATCCTATGATTTCAAGCTCACGCCAAACGCAGGGATGGGGCAGGAGAAACACTCTTTTATCCAAGTGTCCGATTCCGAGATTGGAGAGGATGGCGTCGGCCCGTGGATCGACAGCATTCACGCCATGGTGGAGGAGCAACACCCCGCGTTTATCATCCACACAGGCGATATCTGCTATGAGGCCGGCCTCAAGCGCCACATTCAGGATATGAATTCCGAGAACATGGGCGTCCCCGTCTACTATACGATCGGCAACCACGACTATGTGGATGGCAAATACGGCGAGGAGCTGTTTGAGAGTATTTACGGCCCCGTATGGTACTCCTTTGAGGTGGGGAATATCCACTATGTCGTCACGCCGTTCCAGAACGGGGCGGATTATAAATCCGGCTATAACGAGAACGACCGGTGGCGTTGGCTGGCAAACGACCTGGCCAACACAGATCCCGACATGAAGGTTGTCATGTTCAACCACACGATTTCCCCGGAGGAAGATTATGTCTTCCAGTTTGACAAGCAGACGCTGGATCTCAAGGAGCACAATCTGGTCGCATGGATCTATGGCCACTATCATTACAACTATATCAACGAGCAGGATGGCGTTATCAATATCTGCACCTCCCAACCGGGCGGCGGCGGAATTGACTCCTCTGTCAGCGGCAGCCGTCTGATCACCCTGGACGGCGACGGAAACCTTACCACGCAGATGTTCTACTATGACTTCACTGGCACGCCGGCAGCAACAGAGAATGCCGCATGGAGCACCCAACTGGAGGGGCGCGTGCTGTTTACGGATACCGTAACCTCCCCGGATGGCAGCAGGGTTTACACCGCCACCGTGGGCGACGACGTACCAAACAAGTGCGGCATCTACTGCCTGGACGCGCAGACTGGAGAAATCCTCTGGTATATCCCGACTAAAAACTCCATCAAAAACAATCTGATCTATCAGAATGACAAGATCTATACCCAGGATACAGAGGGACTTGTCTACTGCCTGAACGCGTCAGACGGCAGCGAAATCTGGACAGCTCAAGTGGATTTGCAGCGCTCGTTGGGTACGAGTTCCGGCCTGTGCATGGACGAGAAAGCAGTCTATGCGGGCTCCGCCTCCGATGTATCCGCCTTTAACGCCGAAACGGGCGAAAAGCTTTGGGACTACCACCGCAACCGCGGGGAGAACTCCCCTGCCGAATTCGTCCTCGCGGGCGACAAGCTGATCCTCAGCTCCCACTGGGATGCGATATTCGCGCTCGACAAGAACACCGGCAGTCTGCTGTGGGAAAACATGGATGAGGATATCCGCTTCCGCAGTTCAACGCCCATTGCGATCGACGCCAACCGCCTGCTGGTGGCTGATGACGATGCCGTCGCGATCGTTAACCTGGAAAACGGCGAAATCACCAAGACCAACTTCGAGAATTATAACTTTGGCTCGAGCGGCCAGCCGGTAATCGATGGGAACATCGCCTACCTGCCCACGGCGACCAAGGGAATCGTCGCCTTTGATCTGGACACCCAGCAGATCGCATGGGAGATGCAGCCGGGTACGGCGCTGGCCTTTACCGCCTGCTACACCAACGCCAAAAACGCCCTCACCGTGGAGGGAACCCCTGTGCTCTCGGGCGATCAGTTGATTTTTGCCGCGTCCGACGGATATCTTTACCATATCAATAAGGCGGACGGCACCGTGCTCTCCAAAACGAACATCGGCGCGCCGGTCTTCGGTAAAGTCGCCCTAAATGCAGATGGCTCCGTGATCGTCGGCGATTTTGCCGGACGAATTACGCGCATCGCCGCAGCCCAGTAATCTTCAATCTAACATCTTCCGGCATCCGTTTACAGCGGGTGCCGGTTTTTTCACACATAAAAATTTTTAATCCATGTAGCATTTCAGCCCCCGTGCGGGTATTACAGGTAAAAGGGGAGGGAATAAACAATGAACCAGCAGGAAAATCTTACACCCGTTCCGGACGAAACCATCATCCGGCAGTACGCAGATATGGTCTACCGCCTGGCCTACGCGCAGACGCGTTCCAAGAGTGATGCAGATGATATTTTTCAGGAGGTTTTCCTGCGTTATATTCAAAGGAAGCCCGATTTTGCCAGTGAGGAACATTGCAAGGCCTGGTTCCTGCGCGTTACAGTCAACTGCGCCAAAAAGCACTGGGGTTCCTGGTGGTTCCGACACACCGCCCCACTTGAGGAGAGCATCCCCTTCCCTGATCCGGAGGAAAGCCGCCTGGATGAAGCGTTAAAGATACTCCCGCCCGCCTACCGCACGGCGATCCACCTCTTTTATTACGAAGGGTACTCCACTGCGGAAATCGCCCGGATTACCGGCAGTCGGGAGTCTACCGTGCGCACCCGGTTGACACGGGCGCGGAAAAAGCTGGCTGAGGCCCTGAAAGGAGACGATCTGTCATGAATAGAAAGCTCTACATGGATATGAACGAAAAAATTCACCCCTCAGAGGTACTCCTTCAGCGGGTGCTGTCCGGAACGGAAAAAAGAGCCGCCAAGCCGCCTGTCCGACGGAAGCTAATCCCGGCTACCGTGGCGGCCGCTCTGGCAATCGCGTTGGCTGCCCCGGCTACACTGGCGGCCTCCCCCGCCTATCAGTGGCTGTATGAACTCTCCCCCCAGGTGGCACAATTTTTCGCCCCCGTGCGCGAAAGCTGTGAGGACAACGGCATCCTGATGGAAGTTTTGGCCGCCCGTACGGAGGGGAATAGCACAAACCTTTACATCGCCCTGCGAGACCTGACCGGTAACCGCATTGACGAGACCATCGACCTGTTTGACAGCTACCATATCAATACCCCTTTCGACTCCTCCGGTACGTGCACCTTGGCGGAGTACGACAGCGAAACACAGACGGCGGTATTCCTGATCTCCCTGACCGAGAACAGCAACCGCGATCTGGCCGGGAAGAAGGTCACCTTCTCCGTCCAGAGCCTGCTCAGCCAAAAAAGGAGCGAATCGGATACCTATTTAGGGGCAATCCCCGAACCGTTTTCCAAAGGGACAATGGCGCTCTCTTTTGACGCTCCCCCCCACTCGGATTACACACTCTTTTCCGTATCCGAACATCCAGTTGAAAACCGGTCAGTCACCGTTCTGACGCCTGCCGAGGACGGACTCGATCTTCCAGGATCCTATGACTATCGCATCACCGGAACCGGCTGGATCGATGGACGGCTCCACATTCAGATTGCCACCAGTCATCGCTTAACGCACGACGCACAGGCCCAGCTCCAGCTCCGCCTGCGCGATCAGGACGGCACCATCATAGAACCCGTTGGGAAATACGCCTTTGCCCAAAACAGCGGCAGGGAAGGCCGTATGGATTACGAGGAGTATATCTACGACCTCCCGCAGGGGGATCTCACCGGGTACAGCCTATACGGTGATTTTTCAATTGCCGGGCTACGTACGGACGGCAACTGGCAGGTAACCTTTCGGATGCCTGAATCCCCACAGGATGGGCATTGACTCTCAGCGGAGGCGGAAAATTCCGCCTCCGCGTTTTTTTATGTGAAAAGATCTGTTTTGCTCTTGACTTTATCGCCAATTTCATTTAAAATAGTAAACACGGTTTTACGGGAACTTAGCTCAGCTGGTTAGAGTGCCTGCTTCACACGCAGGAGGTCGG
>USLQ01000013.1 GCA_900555545.1 uncultured Oscillospiraceae bacterium
GCTGATCACCTGCCACTTAGGCAACGGTTGTTCCATCACCGCGATTAAAGATGGCAAGGTGATCGACACCAGCATGGGCCTGACGCCGCTGGATGGGTTTACCATGGGCACCCGTTCCGGCAGCCTGGATCCCTCCGTGATCATCTACTTGCAGGAGAAGGAGGGCTGGACGCCACAGGAGACCGATATGGTTCTGAACAAAAAATCCGGATTGCTCGGCATCTCCGGGATCTCCAGCGATGACCGCGACCTGGAGCAGGCCATCGCGGCGGGGAATGAGCGCGCCAAGATGGCGAGTGCGATTCAGCGCTACCAGATCCGCAAGTTCATCGGCGGTTATGTGGCGGCGCTCGAGGGCGTGGACGGAATCGTCTTTACCGGCGGTATTGGCGAGAATTCTGCCGTGATGCGCGCGGAGATCTGTGATCACTTGGGGTATCTGGGGATCCATATCGACCACGCCGTAAACGATGAGACGGTCCACGGCAAGGAGGGGAAGATTTCCACCGCTGATTCCAGCGCGGTGGTCTATGTTATCCCGACGAATGAGGAACTGGTTATCGCGCGGGACACGAAGGCAATTGTTGAAGGAACCCTCAAATAATTTATTTTACTCAATTTTAATTTTTTGATTGTAATTTTTATCCAAATGGGATATAATAAAACGTACTCGGATATCAATCCGATCTGTTGGCGGAGGTGGACATTGTGACAGATAAAACGATACAGTTCTCCATCAAGGAAGAGCGCGAGGATGAGATGCGCAAAACACTCCGTCTCATCTACGATGCCTTGAGGGAAAAGGGATATAATCCGATCAGTCAAATCGTCGGCTACATTCTCTCGGAGGATCCGACTTATATCACAACGCACAACAATGCCCGCAGTCTGATTCGGCGACTGGATCGGGATGAGTTGCTACAGGCACTTGTCAAGAATTATTTAAGCGAGTAAGCGAGACGTGATTTTTGCAGGGTCAAAAGGGCGCGGAGAGCCGCGCCCTTTTGACATATGTTGGCGGGTATGTTATTATAATAATGAAATTTTAGTTTGTAGTGAATGGAGATGAAGGCTGTGGCAACTGAAAAGGCGAAAAAACCACAATTCCTGACTTATAAAGGAAAGCCCCTTGTGCGCAATGGCAACACAATCTATTATGGCGATATGGGCGACAAGTGTGTGATTATGATTCAGATCTTGACCACCAAAAAGTACAATGATCTTGAGTTGGCGGACAAGGTCACAATCCAGCTTCTGAGCACAGACCCGGATGTGCGCCC
Source organism: uncultured Oscillospiraceae bacterium (assembly GCA_900555545.1). Lineage (GTDB taxonomy): Bacteria > Bacillota > Clostridia > Oscillospirales > Acutalibacteraceae > Onthovicinus. The sequence continues at coordinate 1,281 of USLQ01000013.1, forward strand.
CAAAGAGCGGATCCTCAAGCGGAGCGAAAAGCACGGTCTGTACAACGCGATGGATATCGGCGCGATCTGGCTGCAGCGCGCATTAGCGGAGTGAGAAGGGTCCCGGTACTGCCGGGACTTTATTTTTGCCATAACGGTACTTGAAGAGATGGCGGAAGATATGGTAAAATAAGTAAAACATGATTGAGAGGATTGTTGTCAATGACGGGGAGCAGTGTTCAGGTTTTGATTGCCATGTGCTGTTATATGGCCGTGGTCATCGGAATCGGCATCTTTTTTGCCAAACGAGCCAATAAAAACAGTGAGAATTATTTTTTAGGCGGACGTTCCCTCGGCCCGTGGGTTGCGGCCATGAGCGCTGAGGCTTCAGATATGAGTGGCTGGCTGCTGATGGGATTGCCGGGACTGGCCTACTGGTGCGGTCTTGCCGACGCAGGATGGACGGCGATTGGTTTGGCGATCGGAACGTATGTCAACTGGCTGGTCGTAGCCAAGCCATTGCGCCGCTATTCTCAGGTGACCAATGCGATTACGATACCGGACTTTTTCAGCAACCGTTTTAAGGAGAATAAAAAGGTCATCATGACCATCGCCTCGATCTTCATCTTAGTCTTTTTTGCCGTCTATGCCGGCAGTTGTTTCGTCACCTGCGGCAAGCTGTTCAGCCAGCTTTTTGGGGCGAACTACCAGCTGATGATGGTGGTCGGCGCACTGTTTGTGCTGCTCTATACTTTCCTCGGCGGCTTCTTGGCGGAGAGCGCTTCGGACTTTATGCAGGCGCTTGTAATGATCTTTGCATTGGTGACCGTCCTTGTCACGGGAACGATTGCCGCAGGCGGTGTGGATGCCGTTGTGGAGAACGCCAAGGGGATCCCCGGCTTCGCCAGCTTTTTCGGGATCGCGCAGCCCACATTGGATGCCGCCGGCGTCCAACAGATCGGGGCAAATGGGGAACCGCTCTTCGGCGCGGCCGGCAATTACGGCTTTTTAAATATGGTCTCCATGATTGCGTGGGGGCTGGGATACTTCGGTGTTCCGCAGGTGCTGCTGCGGTTTATGGCCATCCGCACCTCCGCTGAAATCAAAAAGTCCCGCCGTATAGCGACCAGTTGGTGCCTGATCTCCCTCGCGTCCGCAGTAATGATCGGTGTCATTGGGCGCGCCCTGCTTCCGACTGCTTATCAGACGGCTTCCGACGCTGAGAATATCTTTATCGGGATGGCCTCCATGCTGATGCATCCCCTCTTTGCCGGTATTGTCATGGCAGGCGTGCTGGCTGCGACGATCAGTTCGTCTGATTCTTACCTTCTGATTGCGGCGTCGGCGTTCTCCAAGAATATTTTTCAGGGCCTCATTAAGAAGAACGCGACGGATAAGCAGGTGATGCGCGTGAGCCGGATCACTCTGATTGCGGTCGCCGTCGTTGGGATGATTATCGCACTTGATGAGGACAGTGTTATTTTCACGCTCGTCAGCTTTGCCTGGGCGGGTTTTGGCGCCACGTTTGGCCCGCTGATGCTTTTCAGCCTGTTCTGGAAGCGGATCAATCGCGCGGGCGCGATCGCCGGTATGCTCACGGGAGCGATTTCCGTATTCGTATGGAAGCTGGTGCTCAATCCGCTCGGCGGCGTGTTTGCCATCTATGAGCTGTTGCCGGCATTTATCCTATCCAGCATCGCCATCGTGGTAGTGTCCCTGCTGACAAAGGCTCCCTCCGAGGAGATTCAGCGGGAATTTGAAGAGTCCAAGACGATCGAGTGCTAAAACAGAGCTTGTCCGGTTTGCCTGCGCGGTGAACCGGATTTTTTCGTTGGGAGGGCGTTGGGATGAAGCGGCCGTTGGCGATTGCCGGTGCAGTGCTGTTTGTTGCGCTATACTTTTTATGGCGTTTCCCCATACTGGCACCGGCGTGCTGCGCGGTGGGCACGGCTGCATCACTTGGGGCTGTTTTGCTATACCGCAAAGTTCGTTTAAAAAGGGTGGCCCTGATTGGTGTAGTGGTTTTGATGGCCTGCCTGCTCTTTTCCGGCGCACGGTATGTTTTTTACCGTCCGGCTGCTTTGCTTGCGGGGCAAACAGTTCAGTTGACTGCCTACACCCGCTCCGAACCGGATCGGACATATGGCCGGTATCAGTATACCTTTGAGACGGATACGGTAAACGGAGAGCCGCTTCATGTGCGGGTGCGTGCCAATTCCTATGAGGAGTTGGCGCTGGAGCCTTATGATGAGGTGAAGCTACAGGCGGAGCTAGTGTTATCCGAATCCCGTGTAAACGGTAGGCTACAACTGGATACCGATCGCGTTTTTCTGTACGCAGATTCTTTCACGCTTCTCTCCGTCACACAGCGGGAGGGGCGCCGCCCCTTGGCGTACTACATATCGGCTTTTCGAGCGAAACTGTCTGCTCAGGTGCGCAGCAATCTGAGCAGCGAGACGGGTGGCCTGCTGAACGGCCTCTTGCTCGGAGATAAATCGGGGGTGACGGCCGATGCTACACACGACTTCCGACAGATCGGGATCTCCCATCTGCTGGCCGTCTCCGGACTGCACATGAGCGTTTGGGCTATGGCCGTATTCAACATCTTACGGCGTTCCCGGCTCGGCAGGCGGATCGCGGCTGCCCTGACAGTTGGATTTGTGCTGTTTTTCATGGCGCTCACGAGTTTTACCCCCTCTGTCGTGCGTTCCGGCATCATGATGATGCTATATTTGGGGGCGTTCCTGTTCAAACGCACGCCGGATTCTCTCAATTCGCTCGGCGGTGCTGTGCTTGTATTCCTGATCGTAAATCCATTTGCGGCTATGGATATTGGGCTGATCCTGTCTGCGCTGGCCACTTTTGGGATCGTTATACTGAATCCGGTTGTCGTACGCCTGCTTGTCCGGTTGAATCTTATCGATTTTATCCCAGCCCGCCGTGTCCTCCGCTGGGGCGCGGAAACTATCGCAATCTCCCTGACTGCGTCCGTGTTCACCATCCCGGTTGTACTCGTTACATTCGGGATGATTACTATCCTTGCGCCGCTGTCGAATCTTTTTATTGCGGGCCTGGCGGCGCCTGCCATGGTCACTGGCGGGATTGCCGCGCTGTTTGGGATGGGGGGGGTTCCATTTCTACCCCAGCCGCTGTTTGCCTGTTCCGGTTTTCTCGTGCGGCTGATGCTGCGCCTCTCCAACGCCTTTGCCGATATTCCGTACGTCTCTTATTACATCGATGTGGGTGAGCTCGTCTCATTGCTGCTTGCTGCCATTATTTCCGCAGTTGTTCTCTGGGTTGTCCTCGGCGACCGAAAAGGTCTGCCCGTGGGAGTTTTGGCAATGACCACTGCCTGTGTTGTGGTGGTTTCCGCCGTCTGCCAGATGATCGCAGATTGGGGTCAGACGGTTGTCTATGTCACACAGGGGAGCAATCCGTGCGTCCTTGTTCAAAACGGAGAGCGGACGATCCTGTTGGGATCCGGCTCGGAGGGGAGCGGTTTGGATCTGCTGGAGCGGCAGAACATCTATCATCCAGACTTTGTGTTCCTCTGGGCCGACGATCCCGACACGGAAAAATCGTCTGTCTTGGACAGGTGCCGGGGGAGTGTTCCAGTGATACAGGGGCAATCGTTCCGTGTGGAGTTTGACAAGTTGACTCTTGAGTCAGACGGGGAGACATTGCTGCTGCATACGATGGGACGTACCGTGCGCATCGCTGAAAATTTAGAGGAGGATCCAGCGGACATTTTAATTGCCGGTGGCCTCTCAAAGCAAATTGATTATGGGAGCAGGCCTGCGGTTGAGACCAATACGCGCTATGCCAAGGGGAAAAACGCTTTGACCGTTCCCTATAACAGTGATATAATAATAAAGATTGGACAGGATGCGCAGATTCGGCTGAACGGAGGTTCTCATGGCGCGGATTGACGAAAAGGAATTAAAACATCAGATTAAAAACGGGTTTGTCAAAGACGCCTACCTCTTTTACGGGGATGAGGCCTATTTGAAGACGCACTATGTTGATGCGTTGGTACGGGAGGCCGTAGGCGCGAGCGCCGATTTTAACCTGCACACCTTTGATGTGCAGGACAGCCCGGTAACGGCTGAGGATCTCTATATGGCTGCACGCTCCTGCCCGATGATGGGTGGCAAAAGCTGTGTGCTTGTGCGGGATCTTTCGCCGGACAGCTTGGGGGAGCGGGAGCTCGACCTAATTGTGGAACTGATTGAACAGCCCTCCCCGTCCTGTGTGCTGATTTTCCTCTTTGACCGAACAGAGGCGACGCCCAAAAAGAATAACAAGTGGAAACGGCTGTTTGCGGCTGTCGAAAAATATGGTACGCTAGTCCAGTTGGACAAGCTCTCGGCCAAATCGCTGGAAACCCGCCTGGTCACACAGGCGCGCCGCCGCCTGTGCGCACTGGAGCCGGATGCCGCGGCATATCTGGTTGCGCAGGCGGGGGACGATCTGAATCTTTTGCTCAACGAACTCGAGAAGTGTTGTGCCTACGTGGGTCCGGGTGCGCCCATCCGCCGTGAAGATGTGGAGGCTGTGTGCGTACATTCGCTTGATTCGACCGCCTTTGATCTTGTGCATGCAATCCATGCGCGCAACTGCCTGCGTGCGTATGAGCTGCTCGATGAACTCTTTGTCCAGCGTGTGGAGCCGATCATGATCCATGGTGCGATGGCTGCCTCCTATATTGACATGTACCGGGCGCGCGTCTCCTCGGAGGCCACAGGCGATCCGGTTGCAGTTGCAAAGATTTTTCCGGGCACTTACCGCAACAGGGAATTTCGGTTGCGCAACGCTGCACGGGATACGCGCAGTACCGGCACGCGCCAGCTGCGCCAGTGCCTGGACTGCCTGGATGAGGCGGACCGCCTGCTCAAGGGCGGCGGGGCCGAACCGCGCATTATTTTGGAAGAAACAGTGGTCAAGCTGCTGAAGATTTCCGGAGGGGAGCGGGCGTGAATAAGATTAAAGTCAGTTATGCGGTCATTGTGGAGGGGAAATATGATAAGATCAAGCTCTCCTCCTTTTTGGATGCACTGATCGTGGAGACAAACGGCTTTTCGATTTTTCCGCGAACGGATGGAACGGATCCGCCAGTTGGCACGTACGCGCGGGATTGTCATTCTGACGGACAGCGATTCGGCGGGATTTTCCATCCGCTCCCGGATCCGCGGCGCAGTGCATGACGGAGAGGTGCGCAATGCCTACATTCCAGATATCCTGGGCAAAGAGCGGCGCAAGGAGGCTCCTTCTAAGGAGGGCAAACTCGGCGTGGAGGGGATGTCCCGTCAGATTTTAATGGATTCCCTGCGCGCGGCCGGGGGTCCGTTTGAGGACAGTGCCCCCCGGGCGCGGAGCGAACGCCCGATCACCAAATTGGATCTGTTTGAGGATGGGCTCAGCGGGACGGCGGATAGCAAACGCCGCCGTACGGCCTTTTTAAAAGCTGCCAATCTGCCGGAACGCCTGTCGGCCAATATGATACCCGAGGTGCTCAACGCCCTGATGACGTATGAGGAGTACCGTGAATTGTTAAATCAGATTGGATATAGCGCGTCTTATTGACAAACTTGCCCCAAAATTGGTACAATAACTTAGTTATAAGCCGAAACTAAACGATCGGGAGGCATTTCAATGCTCAGAAGTATGACCGGGTACGGGCGTGCCCAGTCCGCCGATGAAAATATTTCCGTCCTGGTGGAGATCAAGAGCGTCAATCACCGCTATTTCGAGTTCTCTGCCCGGGTTCCCAGGCTGTATGGCTTTTTGGAGGACAAGCTGAAAGGCTATGTTCAATCCCGCGTCGCACGCGGAAAGATTGATATGGGCGTCTATATCGAGACGCTCGCCGCCAAGAATGCCTCAGTTCACTTGGACATGGCGCTGGCGCAGGCTTATATTGCCGCCCTGACGCCTCTGACGGAGGTTCCGGAGCTGAAGAATGACGTGAGCGTCATGTCCGTAGCGCGGCTGCCGGATGTGATGAATGTCACGCACGATGAGCTGGATGAGGAGGCCGTATGGGAGACGGTACGGGTCGCAGCGGCGGAGGCTGTCGACAGGTTCATCGCTGCGCGTGAGCAGGAGGGTGAGCGCCTGCGTGCGGATATCCTGGCCAAGGCGGAGTCGATCTTGCGCCGTGTGGAGACGATTGAGGCGCGTTCGCCGCAGACGGTTGCCGAATACCGGCAGCGTATGCTCGACCATATGTATGCCGTGCTTGGCGAGTCACCGGATGAGCAGCGCGTGTTGACGGAGGCCGCCATCTATGCGGACAAGGTGGCCGTGGACGAGGAGACTGTGCGCCTGCGCAGCCATTTCCAGCAGCTGCAGGAAATTCTCTCCACCGATGAGGCTGTCGGCCGGCGGCTGGACTTTTTGGTGCAGGAGATGAACCGCGAGACGAATACCATCGGTTCCAAGGCTCAGGATGTGGAGATTGTCCGCGCGGTGCTGGATATCAAATCCGATATCGAAAAGATCCGTGAACAGATTCAAAATGTAGAATAATTACCCGGAGGATCGAAGATGGTACAGCTCGTCAATATCGGTTTTGGAAATATGATCAACGCCTCCCGTCTTGTCGCCATGGTGAGCCCGGATGCGGCACCGGTTAAGCGTATCGTGCAGGACTGCAAAAAAAACGGCACCCTGATCGATGCCACACACGGCCGGCGGAGCAGGACGGTTCTGATCATGGACAGCGGGCACGTGGTGCTGACCTATCTGCAGGCGGAGACGGTGGCCGCCCGGCTCAATGAGACGGGCGACACGATTCAAGATGAGGAGGGCGATGTCAATGAGCGCTAAAAACAAAAGGGGGATGTTGATCATTCTGTCCGGGCCGTCCGGCTCGGGGAAGGATACCATCCTGACACAGCTGGCTAAACGCGATATCGGGGTGCAGCTTTCAGTCTCCCTGACCACACGGGCGCCGCGTGAGTGGGAGATTGACGGCTTCCATTATTACTTTGTCAGCAAGCAGTCCTTTATGGAAAAGATTCATAATGACGAGGTTTTGGAATACGCTAAGTATGGCGATAACTATTACGGCACGCCGGCTGCCCCGGTCGATCAATGGCTGGATGAGGGGAAAACCGTCATCCTGAAGATCGAGGTGCAGGGCGCCGAGAAGATTCGCGCCCGCTATCCGGATGTGGTCAGCCTTTTCCTGATGCCCCCCTCTATGGAGATTTTGGAAAAGCGCCTGCGCAACCGTGAGAGCGACAGCGAGGAGGATATCGTCAAGCGCATGACGATTGCCAAAGAGGAGATCGCGCGCTCTGAGGAATATGATTACATTGTTGTCAACGATGTCGTCGACTACGCGGTCAGCGACATTTGCGCCATCATTCAGGCCGAGCGCCTGCGCTCCGGCCGCATGAAATATAAAGTAAGTGAGGTATTGGATCATGCTTAATCCCGATTTGAGGACGATTTTAACAGATCACCTGAGCCGGTATTCCCTGGTGATTGCCACAGCTAAGCTGGCGCGCCGCGTAGTGGATGAGGCGGAGGAGAACGGCGATATTCTGGAGGAGAAGCCGGTTACCATTGCCCTGAACAAAATTTTGGACGGCGAATACGAGATCGAGGAGCCGGAGGAGATTCGCAATCTGTAATGCGTGAGGAGATTACCCCCATGTCCCCGGTGATAATCGCAGGCGTTGCCATTGAAAATACGTCTTTTCATTTTGACAAATTGTATGAGTACACAGTCCCCGCGGCGCTGGCTGACCAGGTACGGCGCGGGGTGCGTGTGCAGGTTCCCTTTGGTGCGGGCAACGCCCGCCGCCTGGGGATCGTGATGGCAGTTCGCAGCGGAGGATTGGACCGGCGTTTGAAATCCATTGTACAGGTTGTGTCTTCAGCTCCCACGCTCAGCGAGGAATTGTGTGCGCTTGCGGAGTACCTGAAGGAGCATACCTTTTGCACGATCTATGACGCCGTAAAGTGCATGGTTCCCTTTGGGATGAATTTAAAAATAGTTGCCCAGTACGCTGCCGGTGAACATGCGGGGGAAGAATTAGGCGATGCGCTTGACGAACAGGAAAAGCAAATCGTCTCTTTTGTCATATCACAAAAGAAATTTGTCGGGCGCGATAAAATCTTAAAAGCGCTTGATATTCCGGCGGATTCCAAGGTGCTCGAGAAGCTGTGGCGGGCAGGTTACCTGGTGCGCAACGATGAGGCTGTGCGCAATGTGGGCGACCTGTCCGTCAAGATGGTGCGTCTGGCCTTCCGCGAGGAGGATGGGATTGGCCTAAAACTCTCCAAAAAGCAGCAGAGTGTTGTGAACCTGCTGCAGGAGGGCGGGTGTGCCGCCGTACGCGAGATCTGCTACTACACTGGGGTCACGCAGGCGGTTCCGGACGCACTGGTCAAAAAGGGGATCTGCGAATATATCGAAATGCCTGCCCTGCGTACGCCGCCCTGCGACACGGTGGTGACCGGCCGCGCAGAGATCAACCTCTCACAGGAGCAGCAGCGTATCTATGAGGAGCTGTGCGGCCATTTGGAGGATGACGAGGCGTTTACAGCCCTGCTGTACGGTGTGACGGGCAGCGGCAAAACACAGGTCTATATCAAGCTGATCGATCGTGCGCTCGATATCGGCCGGACTGCCATTGTCCTTGTACCGGAGATCTCCCTGACCCCGCAGACGTTGGAGCTCTTTCGCCGCCGCTATGGGGTGGCGGTGGCGGTGCTCCACAGTGCGCTGTCGATCGGCGAGCGTGCGGATGAGTATAAACGGATCCAGAGCGGTAAGGTCAAGATTGTTGTCGGTACGCGTTCCGCTGTCTTTGCCCCGCTCCCAAACATCGGAATCATCATCATGGACGAAGAGCAGGAGGCGGCCTATAAGTCGGAGAGCGCACCGCGTTACCATGCGCGCGACGTCGCCCGGTTCCGCTGTGCCTATCATCACGCACTGCTGCTGCTGGCCTCCGCCACCCCGAGCGTGGAGAGCTACACGGCGGCAAAGACTGGTCGGTACGGCTTATCCCGCCTTACACAGCGTTACGGCTCTGCCCAACTGCCGCAGGTAATCACAGTGGATATGCTCGAACAGATCAATAACGGCTG
>USLQ01000014.1 GCA_900555545.1 uncultured Oscillospiraceae bacterium
CGAGTTTTATGAGAACCCGCCCTGCTCGGTGGGGGCGTTATATATTGGGCCGCTCAAGGCGCTCATCAACGATCAGTTCCTGCGCCTGAACGACCTGTGTGAGCAGGCGCGCATCCCTGTGTGGCACTGGCATGGGGATGTGCCGCAGTCGCACAAGAACAAATTGTTGAAAAATCCATCCGGCATTTTGCAGATCACGCCCGAGTCGCTGGAGGCGCTGTTGCTGCACAAGCATGCGGCCATCGCCCGCCTGTTTGGCGACCTGCGCTATATCGTCATTGACGAGGTGCACTCCCTCCTGCGGGGGGATCGCGGGGGCCAGACGCTCTGCCTGATCGAACGGCTCTCCCGCATGGCCGGGGTCAATCCACGGCGGATCGGACTGTCCGCAACCATTGGCGATCCCAAGGGAACCGGGGAATTCCTTGCCTCTGGTACGGGGCGCGGTACGATTATCCCGAAAATTGAGGCCAAGGGGATGCGCTGGCGGCTCTCCATGGAGCACTTTTATGTACAAGGGCCGCAGTCCGCGCAGGATAAACAGGTGGAGAACGCCCTGCCGGAACTGGACGCGGCCACGGACCGTGCGCCGGAGAGCGCCGACCCGGGGATCGGGTATATCTTTGAGCACACGCGGGGCAAAAAATGCCTGGTATTTGTCAACTCCCGGGAGGAGTGCGAGGCTGTCACAACAACCTTGCGCCAGTACTGTGAGGCCCGCCATGAGCCGGATCGATTTTTGATCCACCATGGGAATCTATCCGCCTCCTACCGCGAGACGGCCGAGGCCGTGATGAAGGATGACGGGCAGTTCCAAACCACCGTGACCACGGCCACGCTCGAGCTGGGGATTGATATCGGGCGGCTGGAGCGGGCGTTCCAGATAGACGCGCCGTTTACCGTCTCCTCTTTTTTACAGCGGATGGGCCGTACCGGCCGGCGGGACCTGCCGCCGGAGATGTGGTTTGTCATGCGCGAGGAACAGCCGGAGGCGCGGGCGATGCTGCCCACAACTGTCCCGTGGAAATTATTGCAGGGCATCGCCCTGGTACAGCTCTACCTGGAAGAGCGGTGGGTGGAGCCGCCTAAGCTGGACCGCCTGCCATTCAGCCTGCTCTATCACCAGACGATGAGCACGCTCGCCTCCTGCGGGGAGCTGAGCCCGGCTGCGCTGGCTGCCCCTGAGTTACTTCCACCGCATCACCCAGGAGGATTACCGTCTCCTGCTGCGCCATTTGATCGAGATTGACCATATCCAGCGCACGGAGGAGGGCGGCCTGATTGTAGGGCTGGCGGGGGAGCGGATTGTCAATTCCTTTAAGTTTTACGCCGTGTTCCAGGAGAACGAGGAGTACACGGTGCGGTGCGGTTCGCAGGAGATCGGCACCATCGTCAAGCCGCCACCCGCCGGGGAAAAGATCGCTCTTGCAGGCCACGTCTGGGTGGTGGAAGAGGTGGATCACAAACGCCACCTGATCTACTGTGAGCAGGTCAAGGGCAAGGTCCCGGCCTATTTTGGCGAGTGCCCGGGCGATATCCATACCAAGGTGCTGGAGCGAATGCGCCGGGTGCTGCAGGAGGATCGATTATATCCGTACCTGATGAAAAACGCCGTGGCCCGCTTGGAGCAGGCGCGCCGTACAGCGCTCAACTCCGGCGTGGCGCGGGACCCGCTGATCTGCCTGGGCGGCGATATGTGGTGCCTGTTCCCGTGGCTTGGCACGTATGCCTTTTTGGCGCTGGAGCGCTTTCTCAAACTGCGGTGTGGGGAGCAGCTCGGGCTGAGCGGGCTCGATTCCTCGCGCCCCTATTTTATCCAGTTTAAGATGAAGGCGGACCGCCGGACCTTTTTTCATGTGCTGTCGGAGGCGGAAAAACAGCCGCTCGATCCGATGGAGCTGGTGTACCCCAACGAGGTGCCGCTGTTTGAGAAATATGACGAGTTCCTGCCGGAGGAACTGGTAAAAAAGGGATTTGCTTACGGGATCCTTGGGATTGATGAGATGAAGTCACGCATCCGTGGTTGGGGAGAACAGTATGGATGACCGGTCCGCGGGATTACTGCCCAGTGTCACCGTGCATATGTATCAGTTTTACTGTTGAAAGGCACACCTGTGCAGGTATAATTGATTTCCCAAAACCCGAATGATATTATAAAATTGGGTAAATAGGGATATTTTGCCAAATTTTGTGGAAAGGAACCGAATTACAATCCGCCGCCGGTGCGGAACTTTCGGGTGTGTGACGAACAATGAAAATAGCAATTTGTGATGATGAGTTTTATGTGTATGACCAACTGCGTAGTTTTATCTACCACTCTGGTGCCAAACAGCAGATTCAGGATGAGCTGAATATCACCTATTTTTCGAGTGGCGAAAGACTGCTGCAAAGCTATAAAAAGAATGCCTCTTATGATATCGTTTTCCTGGATATTGCCATGCGCCGGATGGATGGGATTGCAGTGGGCAAGGTGATCCGCGGTTGCGATGAGAAAACCGTGATTATTTTTGTATCGAGCCATCAGGAACGCATGATAGAGGCGTTTGACTGCCGGGCATTCCACTTCCTGACCAAGCCGCTGACCCTGCAAAAATTTGACGAGATCTTTACAAAGGCGCTGCGCTTTTATCAGCGGGACCGCGCGCAGTACGTGATTCAATTCCGTAATGAGATTATCCGTTTCCCGATCGATCAGATTAAATACGTGGAGGTATTGCACCGGCACCTGATGTTCCATACGACCGATGGGGATTTCGAGACAGTTGCAACACTGCGCGATACGGTCGAGGAGCTGCGGCCCTATGACTTTGTACAAGTGCACCAGGGGTTTGTGGTGAATATGAACCAGGTCAAACGGTTGCTAAAATCGGAGTTGATCATGTCAGACGGATCGACCGTTCCGCTCAGCGCGCACCGGCGATCCGAGGTCGTGATGGCTTATAAAACTTTTTTGGAGAGATACTAAATGGTGGAGCTCGCACAGGGTTTGATTGAATTTTTCAGTTGTGTGCTGGAGGTACTGATTGCCATCTTCTTTTTCCGCGCGTTTCAGGAACCGCGGTATAAGCATGGGATTATGGTATTGATCGCACTGGTAGTGACGGTACTGTTTTTTGTTTCGCGAATCTACTTGAAAGATAGCTTGATGATTACAGTTGTAACGACTTTGCTGACTATTTTGATGGCGGCTGCCTATCGCTTTAAATGGTATCAGGCCATTTTCTATGCGGTTGCCTTATCGGCAATCGCAAGTGCAGCAGAAATGATCGTTGCATTTTTATTTGAGGCTACTGTTTGGAAATATGAGCAGACTGTTAATTCTACAATGCTTAATGCTATTTGTATATTGCTTTGTAAAATCATAACAGTTTTAATTATACTATTGATTTATAAAAAAAGAAAAAGAGCATTTTCCCATATCAAAACGTCTACATTTGCACAGTTTATGTTCCTGCCCTTTTCAACTGTTTTGACGATCATAGTATTTTTATATTACCTTCTCAACAACATGGCATCACCCAAATGGTTGTTGGTTATATCAATAATGGCTGTTATATTATTGATCCTGTCTAATGTTCTCGTATTTTATCTGCTGGATCGCCAAGAAGAATTTCGTGCGATGGAGGAGCGGCTGCGTCAGGTGGACCTGTTGCTTCAGGCACAAAAGGAATATTATGACGAGCTGTGCAGTTCCCAGCAGGAGATCCGTCAAAGCCGGCACGACCAGAAGAACCTGCTGCTTGCCATCCTCGCCGAGTTGGATCACCATAACATCCCCAAGCTGTACCGGATGATCAACAGCCGGTTGAAAAGGCTGGACCGCGTTCTACTGGCCAACCCCAGGGACAGTGTGCTGGAGAGCATCCTCTATGTCAAGCAGCAGGGCGCCAAGCGCCACGGGATCCGGATCGATGGGGAGATCAAGCTGACCAAAGAGCCGGTAGCCGATGAACTGGAGATCGCGGTGATGCTCTCCAACCTGTTGGACAATGCCGTGGAGAGCTTGGTGCGGGATCACGCGCACGACACCATCCGCTGTATGGTCTACGAGCGGGGCGAAAACCTGATACTCGTCGTGGAAAACAGCGTGCACCATCCGGTAAATGTCAGGAACCTCGCCACCACCAAGGCGGATAAAAAGTACCACGGCCTCGGCCTGCCGAGCGTTCAGACGCTTGCCAATGAGAACGGCGGTATGCTTGAGATCTCCTGTGAGAACAACACCTTTGTGGCAAGCGTTGTTCTGCCAAATGTCAATTAAGCATTTAAAAGCAACAGTTATGCTGTTTGGGTTTACGTGTGGGACGATCCCTGCTAAACTAAAAGATGGCATTTATCAGCAAATTTTGGGGTTTTTTGGATGTATCAGTCGATTGCGAAAAAGACGGTCCGGTGGTTGATCCGCAAGGGCACGATCCGCCGGGAGGAGCAAGCAGTGTACGAGTACAGCTTTGAGGTGCTGTATTCCGATCTGATGTACGCGCTGCTCGGTCTTGCGATCGCCGTCGTACTGCACGGCGTTTGGGCCACCGTGCTGTTCCTTGCGGGATTTTTCCCGCTCCGGAAATTCGCCGGGGGCTATCACGCGTCTACATATGTCCGCTGCCATCTGCTGTTTGCGGGCAATCAGGTCGCGGCAATTTTGTTGTTTCACCTGATTCCGCAGGGGGCCATTTTTCCGGTTATCGCTGTTCTGGTGCTTCTCAGTACCGTTTGTGTGCTTGTGCTGGCGCCGGTCGATCACAAGAACCGTCCGTTCAGCGATTCGGAGCGAAAGTATTTTCGCCGGATGAGCCTGCTGGTGCTCGCTGCATCATGGGGAATCCTCGCATTGCTTATCTGCTTCCATTTGATATCGAATGGCTATGCTCTGGCCTATTTTTTCGGGGCGTTTTCCGTTTCGATTTCCCTGTTTTTTGAGAGGATGAAAAAATGGAAGGAGGGGGAAACATCATGATGAAAAAACTCGCGGAGGTCGCTGCAAAGGCGGCGCTGAAGACCGGTATCAAAAGTGCAAATGCAGCGTGCAGATCGGCTTATTACCAGAGTAAAATGCCGGCTGATATGAAGAAATACCAGAAGCACTGAAATGCCAACTCTATCTCTCCCAATGTCGCGGTGGACTCGTTCCCAGGTCCGCCGCGGCGCTTTTTTATGTAAAAAGCATGCGGCTGCCGGACAGCCGCATGTTTTTGTTTGGGGACCGATTACTTCTTCATATCAAAGCTCGGGTTAAACGCATAAAAGTTCTTTTCGTTCAGGCGGTCTGTGGCAAGCCTCAGCCCTTCGCCGAACCTCTGATAGTGGACAATTTCGCGCTCCCGCAGGAATTTGATGGCATCGCGTACATCGGGATCATCCACCAGACGCAGAATATTGTCGTACGTGACCCGGGCTTTTTGCTCAGCGGCAAGGTCTTCATTTAAATCGCAAATGACATCCCCCTTGCTGGCAATTGAGGCCGCCGTAAATGGGAAGCCGCTTGCCGCCGCCGGATAGACACCGGTTGTGTGATCGACAAAATATACATCAAAACCGCTTTTTTTGATCTCCTCCATGCTGAGGTTCCGAGTTAACTGGTAGACGATGGTTCCCACCATCTCCAAATGGCCAAGTTCTTCCGTGCCGACATCAGTTAACAGCCCCTTTAATTCGGGATAGGGCATGGAGAAGCGCTGGCTAAGGTAGCGGAGCGAGGCGCCCAGTTCCCCATCCGGTCCACCATATGGCGGCGCGTGATAATCAGACGGAATAAAAAATTTCAATGGCCGACTGCCTGTGATCCACGACAATGTGATGAATAAATAGGCGCAAAAGTTGATTCTGGGCGGCACAGGGAAGCGTGCCGGACGGCGCCTTTCGAGTTTTCGGTAGGGGGTGGGCTTCGGGCAGATGAGCAGCCTGGTTTTCCAGTATTTTGATTTGCTGCTCGATCCGCTTTTTATTAGAACAGTACTCTTCCAAAGAGTCAACCCCATTTTCGTAAGCGGATCGGATCCGAATCAGCTTAGCGCGTGATGCACGTATCTGGTAGGCTATTAAATCCTTTTCTGCATAAGCCGGGGGATCCCTGTGGGGGATGGACAGGCGAAGTCCCGTCAGATCTTTATGCACAGCGCACAAGACAGTCTGCTCTAATTTGCCTTTGGAGACGTAGTGAGAAATCTGGCATTTACCGTGGATGTATGCGGTACACTGGTATCCGGCGCCGGAAACGGTCATTACCTTGCCACAGGCGCTGCATCGGAGGAGCCCCTGAAGCAGAGAGGCATTTGAGCGCCTTCTTTCCCTCTCATGAATTTCCTCACAGGCGGCGATTCGTTCCTGTGCCTGCTGCCATAAGGGCTGCGGGATGATGGGTTTATGACGCCCCTCTGAGAGCTGAACGGCCGGATCGGCAAATTGACGGCCGGTTTTGCCGGTTGGATTCCAACGCAGTTTTCCGGTATAGGCAGGATTGCGCAGGATGTATTCGATGGCACGGTCCTCCCACAGGCCGCCGTTATTGGTTGGAATGCCCAAATCGTTTAGTTGGCGGGCGATGGTTCGATATCCGGCGCCGTTCACAAAGCGGTTAAAGATGGATCGTACGGTCTCGGCCTTTGCTGGGTCAATGATGAGCCGGCCGCCCTCCAATCGGTATCCAAATGGGGCGATGGAGACGGGTTCCCCGCGGCTGAATCGTTCCGCCATACCGCGGCGCACCTCACCGGCCAGACGGGTGGAGTAATAGCCGTCCATCCATTCAATGATGCGCTCAATCAGGGTGCCAAATTCATTGGACGGGTCAATGGGTTCCGAAACGCTGATCACGGGTATGCCCCGCTCGCGCCGCAGGAGGGATTTATAGACAATGCTCTCCTCCTGATTCCGGGCAAAGCGGGAGAATTTCCACACGAGGATGGCTTCAATTTTATTTTCGGGGGTGCGTGCAGCGGCGATCATTCGCTGGAACTGCGGGCGTTTTTTAACCGACCGTCCGCTCACGCCGTCGGCCTCCCGGAAGATCAGGGGATCCGGTAGGCAGAACCCGTGGGAGCTGGCATATTCCCGGATCAGTTTAAGCTGGCTGTCGGGGCTGTACTCCAGTTGATCCTCCGTGCTGACGCGGATATAGGCAGCTGCAATTTTCATAGGCACCCCTCCATGCAGTAAAATTAAAAAGAAAAATTTAAAAAAGCACTTGCCAAAAACAAACAAATGTTCTATAATAGAAAATGTAAGGGCAAATGGGATTGCCCGGATCAATAGATAGAAAAGGTTGGGTCTGTGACCCGGCCTTCTTTTTATTTTATAAAAAAATCTTTGCCGGTATGATTGGGGGTTCGCCGGGGGGACAGGCAAGAGGCGGTGCGGTTTTACATATGGTTTACCGATGGGAGGCGTGATTATGGCACATCGAATCGAACAATGGACAGTGAAGTCCTATGTTCTTGACCGGACGGAGGTAAGTACACCGCAGCTTTTGCTGGAGCGCACATATGAGTTGGAAAAGAATCGCACGGGCGGCTACCAAGTTGTGGAGACGGATTGCCGGAAATTTGTGGCGGAGCAGGAGTGGAGCGCTGCGATGAAGCGGGTTGAGGAGCATGGGGCAAAACTTCTCCCGGCATGCCTGACGGGTGACCTCTTTTCCGCGCTGGAGCCGGGGGAGTATGTTGTTGACGAGCTGCTCGGGGACCACAAGTAGCCCGCCGCGCCCCGGGATGGCGTTAAACTCGTCCAAATGGATCCATTCAACGTAAAGGAAAGGGGAGAAAAAATGTTTATTTAGGTTCAGCAGCCCAATTGATTGTTTACCATACTGTGGGACAGGCCACAGAAATTATTATTAAAAGGAGAATCATAATGAAAGTATCGGAGTTAATGGCAGGAGTTACACCAAGTGAGGAGTACGCAGGTATTGCAACAAACAGCGATTTTGTTCTCGCAATTCAGACGGACGCCGATCAATTGACGGAAAAAGACTATACAGTTGTACAGGGGGGCGTCATTTCCCACGAGGCATCTTTGAATGCGGAGACCAGTGAAAATCAGTACATCCGCACGGGTAAGATGACCACTAAAACAGGTGCCCAGCGACTGTTCACAGTGACAGGAAACAGAATGGAAGGGGATCCATTCCAGCAGTTTGTAATGGCAAACAAAATTAAGTTTGGTTATGGACAGGCCGTCGTCGTTCCATATGTGTACTTTTCCATGCTCACAGGTGTGGGCGAAAAGGGAAAGGTTTCTATTGTCGTCACCAGTGATCAGACTGGCGAAGCCGGTGAAAATGCCAGCTTTGAGATCGAGATGACCTCCACAGAGATTCCTCAGGACTATACCTACATTTCAGAATAAGGAGAATGTGTGATGCAGATCAATAATGTAAACCTGGGGATTAAGCTGTTTGATTCGGAATTTGTTAAAAAGTACGAGCAGGCTTTCCAGCAATTGGGCGGCCGCGAGGCGGAGGCTGCGCAGCAATCTGATTTGAGTGGAGCAATCCAATTTATGATTGGTGCTTATCGCGAGGCGATTGATACTATTTATGGTGCGGGAACCTATGATTCCCTGGGGCTGTCTAAAACGGACTATCTGGAAAACCGCCGGTTTATGGATCAGTACATTGCAGAGGCGAAAAAGGAGACAACTGCATTGCAGTCAGAGATGCGCCGTTATGCCCCGAACCGCGCCCAGCGCAGGTCAAGGACATGAACATACTGATTGACGATTTGCCATCGGAGATCGCAGGTGTACCGATACGGACAGACTACCGCTATATGCTCCTGTTTGAAGAACTCCTGCACGATACAAAAGTGAACAGCGGAGTTAAGGTTTTACAGTCCATTGATCTGTTGTATACCGCTCCCGTCCCAGACGTCCAAAGCGCCTGGGACGGGCTGCTCTGGTATTACAGTGGAGGGCATTATCATCCAGAGGATAGGCAAGGCACCGGAAGAACCGGTAGTGCGCAACGACAAATCTATGATTTTGAACAGGATGCGGAGCGTATCTATGCTGCGTTCTGGCAGGTCTACCAGATTGATTTGCAAGTTGCTCCGCTGCACTGGTGGGCGTTCCGCTCGTTGCTGTTCAGCCTGCCAGAGACCTGCTTAATGGGAGAGATCATGCGGATTCGTGCGACAGATATTAGCGGGCTTAAGGGTGCGGAGCGCAGGCGAATGAGACATCTGCAGGAGGTATATGCCATTCATCGCGTGGGAACACAGGAGATTCTCTCGGTGGCAGAGCGGGATCAAAAAATGCGGGAGTACGTCCTCCAGCGATATCAGGAGGCGGAAGCATGGAAGAAAAATAACAGATAAGGTGCCCTTATTGCGGCTATCGTATGCCTGTTTTTTACGGAGGACGGGCCTGTAGCCGTGATGTTTGGGTCAAGTGCAAAAACAAGAAATGCAAAAAAGTATTTGAAATTAAAATAGAACGGCGAGTGCCATCATGAGCCAGAGCCATGAAAAGGAGATGGATACATGGCATTGCATCATGAAGGCATAACGCCGGAGGCGCAGTACACTGCCGGGTAGAATCAGGGATCACTCCTGGCTGCCGCACCGAATACGGCGGCCGCCTCCGGCTCGCAGCCCATATCGATCAGCGATCAGCTGTCTGGAATCAAGGATGAGGCAGCGGCGTTGATAGAAGGGCTAAAGACAACAATTTCCGGCGGATTTACCACGGAAATTTTACCGGCGCTGACTGGAGGAATCGAACAAATTCGTGCTGCTTTGAGCACGCAGGGCGTAGAGGGTGCGGTGCAGGTAGCACAGACGGTACTGACGCAGTTTTTAAATTCCCTGGTAGCGCAGCTGCCAACGCTGATCAGCACGGCTGGCAGTATGCTGCAGGCATTGGCCACTGGAATCACGGAGGCATTGCCGGAGCTGGCGCTGATTGTATCTGAGGTCATTAATACGCTGAGCGCTTCGGCAACGGAAGCACTGCCAACCCTAATCACAGCGGCCGGCGACCTGTTAATG
>USLQ01000015.1 GCA_900555545.1 uncultured Oscillospiraceae bacterium
GCGGGATGTCCGTCTGCGATATCGCGGCCGCAACCGGATTCAGCAGCGAATCTAACTTTTTCAAGGCATTCCGCGCTTCAACAGGCTCCTCCCCGCTCCATTTCAGAAAGACTGCGGGTTGAAGCTACACCCGCCCCCAAATAGACAAAGGGCACTGACAGAGCTCCGTCAGGGTCCTAAAATATCTCTGCTGTTTTCACTTGTTCAGCGTAATCGCGGCGTCCAGCTTTTCCGCATCGTGCGCGGCAAGGGCATCCCGGTATTCGGTAAGATGTGCGATCATCTCATCAAGCTCCTCAATCAGCGGGCCGCTGTTATCCATAAAGAGCTGAACCCACAGGCGGTTATTCATCTTTGCCACACGCGTCAAATCCTTATAGCTGCCCGCACTGAACCCTTTGTGTTTCTTGCGGGAGGGGCTTTTGGCGTACGCGTTGGAGACCAGGTGCGCGAGCTGAGAGGTGTAGGCGATCACCTCGTCGTGGTGTTCCGGCGTAGTGTGGACCACCCGGCCGAATCCGATCTCGCGCGCGAGCGCGCACACCTCCTTAAGCAATTCCTGCGGTGTATCTTCAAAGGGCGTCACAATAAAACTCGCCCCGTCAAAGAGCTCCTCCATTGCGCCGTCGATCCCAGCCACTTCTCGCCCCGCCATGGGATGCGCACCGATAAAGTGAATCCCAGCCGCCCGCAGCGGCTCATGGAGCTTGTCCACAATAACTTGTTTGACGCCGCAGGTATCGATCACCGCAGAACCCAGCCGGAAATATTGAAGATGATCCAGTACAAAGCGCACGGTATCCTCCGGATAGAGGCAGATAAAGGTGACATCCGCCTTAACCAGCGCGTCCGGCTCAATAATCTTGTCCACATATTTGCCCGCTTTGGCCTTTTTGCAGGTATCCGGATCAATATCCAACCCGTAGACGGTATTACCGGTACGGCGGCGGATCGCCTTTGCCAGCGATGCGCCAATCAGCCCCAGGCCGACTACTGCGATTTTCACATGACCACTCCCTATCTGTCCGTCCTCGATCCTGTCTACCATTTTATCACGTTTTCCGCCAGTGGGAACCCCTTTTTCCCGCTGGCAGAAAATATTTATTAAGTACACAAAATCTACAGGATTCGCCCCCGCTTATTTGGACAGAAAAGCGTTTGAAAGCTGTAAAGCAACGTGATAAAATAGATAATGGAGTAAGTTGTACCTTTTTGTTGGAAGGAGCGAATTGAGTATGAGGAAAACAAAAATTGTATGCACGCTCGGCCCGGCGACGGACGACGAAAAAATATTGGAAGATATGATGCTCGCGGGCATGAATGTGGCCCGGTTCAATTTCTCCCACGGGACACAGGCGGACCACCTGAATCGGATGGAAGTGTTGGACCGTTTGCGCCGCAAGCACAATCTGCCCGTTGCCGCCCTGCTCGACACCAAGGGGCCGGAGATCCGCATTGGTAAATTCCAGGGGGGCTTCGCCAACCTGAAAAAAGGCCAGTCCTTCATCCTGACGCAAAAAAATGAGCCCGGTGATGAAACCCACGTATATGTCAACTGCCCCCTGCTGGCGCAGGATGTAAAGCCGGGCGCCACCCTGTTGATTGACGACGGCCTGGTCGGCCTGACCGTGGAGCGCGTGAAAGACGGCGACATCTACTGCCGCGTGCAAAATGACGGCCGCCTCTCGGATACCAAAGGGGTGAACGCCCCCGGCACGGCGCTTTCCATGCCGTTCGTCAGCGATAAGGACCGCGAGGATATCGTCTTTGGTATTCACAACGGATTCGACTTTATCGCCGCCTCTTTTACGCGCAGTGCGGAGGACATTCTGCAGATCCGTGCAATCTTGGAGGAGGAAAAGTGCAGCAACATCAATATCATCGCCAAGATTGAAAATATGGAGGGCGTACATAACATCGATGAGATCATCAAGGTCTCCGACGGCATTATGGTCGCCCGCGGCGATATGGGCGTGGAAATCCCGCTGGAAGATGTACCCGTGATCCAGAAAAAGATCATTGAACGGGTATATTCCAAGGGGAAGCCGGTCATCACCGCCACGCAGATGCTCGACTCCATGATCAAAAATCCCCGGCCCACGCGGGCAGAGGCTGCCGACGTCGCCAACGCGATCTACGACGGTACGAGCGCCATCATGCTCTCCGGTGAAACAGCTGCCGGCCTCTATCCGGTGGAGGCCGTTAAGACCATGGCCAAGATCGCCGAGCGCGCGGAGCGCGATATTGACTACGACCACCGTTCCACCCTGAGCGACGGCCGTCAGGATGTGACGAGCGCCATCTCCCACGCCACATGCACCACCGCGCGCGATATTCACGCACAGGCCATCATCACCGTCACCAAGTCCGGCCAGACGGCGCGTATGGTTTCCAAATTCCGTCCGGCCAGCCCGATTATCTGCTGCACAACCAGTGAGCGTGTCTACCACCAGATGAACCTGTGCTGGGGCGTGCTGCCGCTGATTATTGACGAAAAGAAAACAACCGACGAGCTGTTTGACTCCGCGATTGACGCGGCGGTGGATGCCGGATTGCTCCAGAGCGGCGATCTGGCCGTGATTACCGCCGGTGTCCCGCTGGGGATCTCCGGTACGACCAATATGATGAAAGTACAGGTGGCCGGCCACATCCTGGTCTCCGGCCGCGGGCTGAACAAGCGTACAGCCGTCGCCAAGCTGTGCGTGTGCAAGGATGAAAAGCAGGCACAGGAAAAGTTTAAGGATGGCGACATCCTCGTTATCCCGGACGGGTCCGGCGATCTGATGACGATCATGCGCCGCGCCGCCGGTGTCATCACGGAGAACAACAGCCGCAACTCGCCCATCGCCATTGCCGGGCTGCTCCTCGACATCCCTGTCATTATCGGGGCGGCAAACGCGTGCCGCCTACTCCGTTCCGGCGTCACGGTGACGGTGGACGCTGAGCACGGCATTGTCTCCGCAGCCGGAAAGCCAAAGGCAAACTGATACGTTAAAAATGGCACCCGCGCATGGACTTCTGCCATGTGCGGGTGCCTCTTTTTAATTGCGAACCGGCTCAGCGGCGGCACGGCTGGCGTCGTAGCGCGCCAGGATCTCATCCAGATGCGTATAGTTCTGCTGCTGGGTAAGCAGTTTTTTGGCGTCCAGATACGGCTGCGCCGCACGGTAATAGATCGAGTTGCGGTTTGTCGCCTCCTTGATCGACTGCTCGATCTGGCGCTGCTGCGTGTGGAGCCTCCGCAGCTCCGCCTTCCCCTGCGCGACCGCGTTCTGATCCTTTTTCTTATGCGCCTTTCGGATATCCTGCACAACTCGCTCGATATCCTGGTCGTTCTGGTCCTCCGCGTCAAAGAGCTTTTCAAACACGGAGCTATCAAAGACTTCGATCCCATTGGGGAAATATTTGCGGACCGCTTTTTTGGCCGAGCGCATTTTACTGGCGAGTATGATCGCATCGCGCCGGCGGTCTTTTTCAACCTGCGTATTCTTCGGCATGGCCCGGGCCTCCGCCTTGGTGGGCACCTTGACATCCAGGAACCCGTCAAGACCGACCGCCACCATCTTGCGGGCGTTCTCCAGCTCCACCTGCCCCTCTGGCGTATCAAAGCGGCGCAGCTCCGCCATTACCAGCTGGGCAATCTGAATCTTTTCATTTTCCGCAACTGCATCGTGGTATGCCCGGCGCGCAGCCTTGACCTGGGCACGGTCCCCCGACCAGCGCGCGGCGTGAATCCCCTTTTTGGATACAGTGACCGGCTCCCGCTTCTCATAGGCGCGGGCCTCCCGGATGATCTCAACGGCCTCGCCCATGGTCTCCTCTCGCATCACATTATTTCCGTAATCCTCAAACAGCGCGCGCACCTTCAGCACAGCGATAATCGCCTTCTGCCGTGCCTCGCTGAGATCATAGAAGAAATAGGGGATTACGTTCATGGCTGCGCCAACAATAGAGGCAACGACAAGCACCGTGCTGACCTGGGCAAAATACGCGGGATCGTAGAGTACATCGTATACGTTGGAGCCATCGAACCCGAGGGAGCGCGCCACGGTCTCGTTGAGGCCCGCGCGGTCGTAGAGCGTCGGGAGTACAAAGCTGGTGGCAAGCGAGACCGCCGTTCCGATCAGCCCCACGGCGGAGAACATTCCGTCAATGCGCTCGCCGGTGATATACTGCTGGTAATCGCGCACATCTGCGTTGATGCCCGTCACCAGCAGATTG
Organism: uncultured Oscillospiraceae bacterium; assembly: GCA_900555545.1. Taxonomy (GTDB): domain Bacteria; phylum Bacillota; class Clostridia; order Oscillospirales; family Acutalibacteraceae; genus Onthovicinus. The sequence goes on from USLQ01000015.1 coordinate 4,222, forward strand.
CTGAACGTGGTGATAAAGTTGTTTGCAAACATACAGAGGGTCAACATCCAGATAATCAGTTCCGACCCCGTCTGCCGTACAACCGGTAGCATAGAGGTGAAAAAGAGGATATTGAGCAGGTTTGTCGCGATCAGGATCCGCCGCTTGCCGTAGCGTCGGATAAAGTAGGGCGCGATCAGCATCGGCCAGAGTGACGCATTGCCCGTGATGGTGACAATCAGCGAGTCCTGGGCGGCGCTGCCCCCCTGCTGATAATTGTACATCCAGCCGATGACGGAGTTGGCCGTCCCCTCCAGGAAACCGAGCCAGCCCGCGAGGGAAATGATCCAAAAATATTTATTCTGCGCCACCGCCTTGAGGGCGTCCAGAAACTTGACCTGGATGACGTGCGTTTTGGCCTGGACGATCTTCTCCTCCGTGTTCACATAGATCAGCATGGAGACCGCGAACCCAACCAGCATAATTAGGGGGAACACCACGCGGTAGACGCGCACGTCATACAGCGTGTTCTGCCCCGTGATCAGTCTGGCCGCCAGCGGCATAAAGATGGAGCAGATCGAGGGGGAGAGGTTCTCCACAACGGATTTGATGGAGATGATATCCGAGCGCTCGATCGTATTGGGGGAGAGCACGTTGACCAGGCTGCCGTATGCGTCGTTATAAAAGCTGTAGAAGAACTGGAAGCCGATATTGACCAGCAGGATAAACGCATACGCCACATAAATGTGCACCCGGTCGTACGGGAACCACACGTATACCGAACAGAGGATTGCCGTTGGCAAGCCCATGGATAGGATGTAGGGCCTGTATTTCCCCTTCATGCTGCGGGTGTTATCGATCATCCTGGCCCGCAGCGCCGTAAGCGGGAATCCCGATAAGGTGGCCAGAAGCCAGATCACATAGACCGGCACGGGGCCAATGCCGATGGTGTTGCAGATAAAGGCGTTGCCCACGCTGACGAGCAGCTGGCCGCCGCCCCAGATGATGAACTTTGCGCCAAATCCGCCCACTGACAGGGAAAGGATCTCCTTATAGGTCATATACCGGCCCGCCGGGGGTTCCTTCCAGTATCGACGCACGTTGTTGATGATTTTTTTACATTGTTCAACTGGCTTCAAGTAAAACCCTCCTGTTGTTTCAAATTTTGTCCCGATACTGATAACCGCGCACGTAATCCACTACAAAGTCCGCCGGCAGCGTCCCCGGGCTATTTCTTGCAATATGGCCGGACCAACCGTAGCCGGGCCGGCCGCCGGTACCGTCCACCTCCACGGACAGCAGCAGATACTCCTTATTTTGTGAGACTCCGCCAAAGGAAGACCGCGCCGTTTCACGGCCATTGATGTAAAAGATATATTCCCGCTCATTCCATTCGACGCCATATGTATTAAAGCGGCGGTACGGATCCTCGGCCGCAAAAAATCCAACATTCTGGAACCGGTGGCCCAGCCCGTAACCGTTATAGTGTAGATTGGAGGTGATGACGCCATTGCCCGACCGCCGTTTGTAAAGAGGAGATTCAAACACATCGATCTCCATCCCCTCTGCTGGGGGAACCCCCCGCTTTACCGCATCGGACTGTAGCCAGAAAGACGCCCAAATCCCCTGCGCGGCGGGCAGGATACACCGGCACTCAAAGTAACCATAAGTCTGCTGGTAAAAACCGCTCGTATCCAGGCAAGCGGCATAATATCCGGGGCCATAAGGCCCCTTTTCCCGGTGTTCCGCCCGGATATGAAGGCACCCCTTCTCCACAAACGCCTGCTCCGGCGACCACAGCCCACCCTTACGCATCGTAATCACGGTGCCCGTTGGATCACAGCGTGGGCGCCATTTTTCAAAATCAAGCGTGGAAAAATTCTCTTCAAAAACCAATTCAAATTTTGTCAGATCGATTGCCTGCCCCGCGGGTGGGGCGGGACGGTGCAGCGACACCCACGCGGGATAAAAAACACGCAGCAGGGCATTTTCCACTTTATTTTGCAGATATAGCATTTTCTCCCCCCTATTTTTTATACAAGCGCTTTATTATAACCAAACCGCCATGCAGAATATGATTATTGTATAAAAATATTTTCAAAAATCGTATATACGATTGCTGTTGACAGCTTGCGCCTCAAATACTATAATAATAAGCATGAACAACAGGCTTTATCGGTCGTATGACCAGAGTAAATTGCACACAAATGGAACCTGCAACTATTTTCACCGCCTTGGCGGTCTGCTGCATGTGCACCGTCAGATTGAGATCATGTTTTCCATACAGGGGGACGTGACCGTTTTTTTAGGCAGCCGTCAGGTAGAAATGCATACGGGTGACTTTGTCATCATCAAACCCTTTGAACTGCACGCGTTTTCCGCCGCAATGAAGTTGACAAACCGGTTTATCGCCCCTATCCTGCCGGACGTAATCTCCGATCGCATTGCGCTCCGGCTGACCGACAGTTTGGTCTGCCATGACGACGGCCACCAGTGGGGAGAGGTTCTTGCCCTATATCGGGCATTTGATCCCCTCTCCCCCGAAAATAGGATGCTTTACTTCCAAATGGTGGAGCATATTGTGGAAGATGCCCTTGACCGCACCCTGCCGCAGGCATCAGACAGTGTGGAGGATGCCATTATCCGATATATGATAGAGAATTCCGAAAAAAATTTGACTTTGGAATCCGTCGCAGAGGCCTGCTGTACAAACCGCAGCACGGTCAGCCGCACGGTCAATACACGCTGTAATCGCAATTTTAATGCATTCTTAAATCGCGTACGCATCAATCAATTTTTGCAAAACTGCATGCAGGAGACGCCCTCCAATATGGAGGGACTGGCACAGCAGGTGGGATTCCAATCCGCCCGAACCTTTTACCGGGCGTTTTACGCTGAATTCCATGCAACCCCCAGCCAATATCTGGAAAAACTTCAGGGCGGCAGGGCCATTTTCAACCCGGACGAAACATGACAAAACCTGATCGCGAGAGGAGTTATTTTATTGGACGTACAGAGCCAAAAGGATCGTGAACTTGGCACCAAAAGCGTAGGGAAGCTGCTCTTTTCCCTCGCCGTACCTGCGATCACCGCACAGATCATCAACGTGTTATATAATGTAGTGGATCGGATGTATATCGGCCACATTGAGGGAATCGGGCCGCAGGCACTCACCGGTGTGGGCGTTACGATGCCACTCATCACTGCGATCTCCGCCTTCGCGATGCTCGCAAGTATGGGCGGTGCCCCGCGCGCCTCTATCCTGCTCGGACGCGGAGACCGGGAGGGCGCACAGAAGGTACTGGGCAACTGCGCCTTTCTGCTGGTGACGATCGCCGTTGTGCTGACGGCGCTGCTGCTCCTGTTCAACCGGCCGATCCTGCTGCTCTTTGGCGCGAGTGAGAACACGATCGGCTACGCGCTTGAATACATGAACATCTACGCCCTGGGGACCATTTTTGTCCAGACGGCGCTGGGGCTCAACGCCTTTATCACCGCACAGGGTTTTGCACGCACCAGCATGCTCACTGTGCTCATCGGTGCGGTCTGTAATATTATTCTAGATCCCATTTTTATCTTCGCGTTCCATATGGGCGTGCGCGGGGCCGCTCTGGCCACAATCCTCTCCCAGGCGATTTCCTCCATCTGGGTCCTGCGCTTTCTCTCCTCCGGTAAAACGGGGCTGCGCCTGAAGATCCGCAGTATGCGCCCGGATTTTAAGGTGCTGGGCCCGTGCGTGGCGCTGGGGCTCTCCCCGTTCATCATGCAGTTTACGGAGAGTGTGCTAATCGTCTGCTTTAACACCTCGCTGCTCAAGTACGGCGGCGACCTGGCTGTGGGCGCGATGTCCATCCTCACGAGCGTGATGCAGTTCATCTGGATGCCCGTGCAGGGGCTGACGCAGGGCTCCCAGCCGATCATCGGCTTCAACTACGGCGCAGGCAACGCGGATCGGGTACAAAAAACCTTTCAGATCCTGCTGCTTGCAAGCGTCGTCTACACCACAGCCTTCTGGATTGTCTGCCAGGCCTTCCCTGATCTGTTCTCCGCCTTTTTTACGGACGACGCACAGCTCAAGGCGTACACCGCGCCGCTGATGCGCATCTACATGGGTGCCACCTTCCTGTTGGGCGCACAGACCGCATGCCAGCAGACCTTTATCGCGCTGGGCAATGCGAAAACCTCCCTTTTCCTGGCCCTGCTGCGCAAGGTATTCCTGTTGATCCCACTGATCTACATCCTGCCCAACTTCATCCCCAACCAGGTACAGGCTGTCATCTGGGCGGAACCGGTGGCGGATACCATCGCCGTCATCACAACAGTGAGCATGTTCGCCTACTCCTTCCGCAAGGTGCTGCACCAGATGCGTGATCGGGCGGCCGAAGTGAAAAAGGGATCGAATATCACAAAAGAATCCATCTAAATGCCCCGGCTGCTGTTCTCTTCCATCAAAAGAGGGCGGCGCCGGATTTTTTGCTTCCATAACGGCGGCAAATATGATAAAATTAATAGTATATCAATAGTTCCAGCCAAAGAGACGAACGATTCATTTCGGACGGGGGTTTTGTAATATGGCAAACATCAGGCAAGTGTACGTGGAAAAGCGGCCGGGCTTCGACATCGAGGCACAGGGCGTTCTGGCGGATCTGCGGGATTCACTGGGGATCAAATCCCTGGAATCGGTACGCGTAATCAACCGCTACTTTATTGACGGATTAAACGAGGAGGACTTCCAGGCGGCGCTGCCGGCTGTGTTCTCCGAACCTAACGCGGACACAGTATCTTTCACCCTCCCAGCGCTGGAGGGGTGCCGCGTGTTCGCGACGGAATTTCTCCCCGGTCAGTACGACCAGCGCGCGGACTCCGCCGCGCAGTGCTGTGCCCTGCTGACCTGCAAGGAGCGCCCGCTGATCACCTGCGCCCAGATCATCGCACTCACCGGTGCGGTTACGGACGCGCAGTTTGAGCAGATCAAGCACTACCTTATCAACCCCGTGGAATCCCGCGAGGCATCTTTGAGCGTACCTGACTCCCTTGATATGCGCAGCGATGTGCCGGAGGATGTCAAACGCGTGGCGGGCTTTATCAACTTCAGCGAGCTCCAGGTGGAGGTGTACCACGCGCAGATGGGATTTGCCATGAGCGTGGAAGACCTCAAGTTCTGCCGTGACTACTTCCGCGATACGGAAAAACGCGATCCGAGTGTAACGGAGCTGCGCGTGATTGACACCTACTGGTCCGACCACTGCCGCCACACCACGTTCCAGACGATGCTCGAAAATGTGGACATTGAGGGCGGTAAGATCTCCAAGGCGATTGAGGACGCCTGGCGCGAGTACATCGTCGCCCGCACAGAGACGGGCCGCAATGCAAAACCTATCACCCTGATGGATATGGCCACCATCGGCGCAAAGGCGCTCAAGCAGCGCGGCTATGCCTGCGAGGTGGACGAGAGCGAGGAGATCAACGCCTGCTCCATCGAAGTGCCCGTGCAGATTGGCGGCAAAACCGAAACCTATCTGATCCAGTTTAAAAACGAGACCCACAACCATCCGACGGAGATCGAGCCCTTCGGCGGTGCGGCCACCTGCCTGGGCGGTGCGA
>USLQ01000016.1 GCA_900555545.1 uncultured Oscillospiraceae bacterium
CATGTCCAGCCGCATCATCGGCGCCATCATCATGACGCACGGCGACAACAACGGTCTGGTACTTCCGCCCGCCGTGGCCCCGATCCAGGTGGTCATCGTCCCGATCGCGACCCACAAGCCCGGCGTGGCGGAGAAGGCGGAGGAGCTCTACAACCGGCTCAAGCAGTTCTGCCGCGTCAAGCTCGACACCACGGACAACTCCCCCGGCTGGAAGTTTGCCGAGTATGAGATGAAGGGCGTGCCGCTGCGCCTTGAAATCGGCCCCAAGGATATCGAGCAGAACCAGTGCGTACTCGTCCGCCGCGACAACCGCGAGAAGACGTTCGTCTCCCTCGACACGCTGGAGACGGCCATCCCCGAGCAGCTGCAAAAGGTGCGCGACGGCCTGTACCAGAGCGCACTTGAGCGCCGTGAGGCCATGACCTATACCGCCCATACGCTGGACGAGATCAAGGACATCGCCGCCAACAAGCCAGGATTCATCAAGGCCATGTGGTGCGGCGACCGCGCCTGTGAGGACGCGCTCAAGGAGCAGGCAGGCATCAGCTCCCGCTGCATCCCGTTTGAGCAGGAGGAGATTTCCGACGTATGCCCGGTGTGCGGCAAAAAGGCCACCAAGATGCTCTACTGGGGCAAGGCATATTAATTGATCGTTGATTGAACCATCGCAGTCCAAGGACTGCGATGGTTTTGCTTTTTTATAAATTCCCCGTGCTTGCATTTTGTCTCCTGATTCGATATAATATCCCCTGTCAGTTCGCGAAATCCTGACCAGTTGCGCCCATTCGCGCAGCTTCTAAAAACAAAACTAAGGAGACAACAGCATGAAAACGAAGAACCAGAAGGTGCTGGCCCTTGCACAGACCGCACTGATTGCCGCCATGTACGCGGCCCTGACCTACGCCCAGAACTTTTTACTGCCTGGCTCCACCTCGGCTGCGGTGCAGTTCCGCGTGTCGGAGGCGCTGAACGTACTCGCGCTATTCACCCCGCGGGCGATCCCCGGCTTGACGATCGGGTGTATCCTGGCAAATCTCTACAATATCGGCTCCGGCCTGCCGCTGGATATGATCTTCGGCTCCCTGGCTACGCTGGGCGCGACGATCTGCATTTACCTGCTGCGCAAGGTCCAAATCAAAACCTATCCCCTCCCCTCCCTGCTCATGCCTGCACTGTTTAACGGCGTGATCGTCGGCTGGGAGATTGAGACATTCTTCATCGAGGGGGACTTTATCTTTGCCGATTTCCTGCTGCAGGGCGGCCTGGTAGCGCTCGGGGAGCTGGGCGTGATGCTGACGCTCGGTACGGCGCTGTATTATATCATCCGCAACCGCAAGCTGGATCAGCGGCTGTTCCGGTAAAGCGGCTCCACCGCGCACACCCGCCAAATGGGAAGATTCGCGGTGCGCGGTAAAAAATAAATTTTTCAGGCGATACGGGCTTTCGTATCGCCTTTTTTCTGCTACAATGTAACCAGTGAGCAAGGTTTTCCCTCTAATAGGGTGAGAGAGCAAAACGCACGGGAGGGGTGCGCATGGAAGATCATGAAATCGTATGCCTTTTTTGGGAGCGCGATCAGGCGGCCATTCAAAAATCACAGGACCAATATGGGGAATCCCTGCACCGGATGGCCTGCCATATTCTGCACAGTGAGGAGGATGCCGAGGAGTGTGTCAGCGACACGTATCTAAAAGCGTGGCAGACCATTCCGCCGCAGCGGCCGGAACATCTGGGGGCATACCTGTTTCAAATCTGCCGGCGGCTGGCCTTTGGACGGCTCGACTGGAACCACGCACAGAAGCGCAGCGCCCAGATTGTGGAGCTGACGGCGGAGATGGAGCAGTGCCTCCCCGCTCCGGCGGAATCCGGCACACTGGAAGCAAGAGAGCTGGCAAAAATGATCGCGGACTTCCTAAAAGCACTCCCGGAGGAGCCGCGCCTGATCTTTATGCGGCGGTACTGGTACGCCGACCCGGTCAAAGACATCGCCCGGCGGTATGGGATCGGCGAAAGCAAGGTTAAAACATCCCTCCACCGCACGCGCAAAAAGCTCAAAGCCTATTTGATGGAACAGGAGGCATTCTGATGGACGGAAAAGAATTACTGCTCGCGATCGGCGATATTGACAGCACATTGATTGCAGAAGCTGCACAGAAAAAGACATTTCAACACCGCGCACACTCCGCCAAATGGATCGCTCTGGCGGCCGGATTGACGGTGGTGATCGCGGCGGCCGCCTCGCTGCCCGCGCTGCTCCGGCCGCCGGTAGAGCAGGAGCCAGAATCCGGCATCGCCCCGGCGGCAGAGGGCACATCCGTCTCGAATGAATCTTCTGTGGCCGAATCCACCGAAGCAGACCTTCTGGCAGGAGCCGCTCCGCAGGATTCCGAATCTTCCGCCCCGGTCCGAATCAGCCGAACAGACCTCCATCTCAACAGCGTATCGGATTTCACTGCGTGTATGCTCTATTATCCGCCCGAGAAGTATGATGAGATCCACTGGAATTCTGATGACATCAACCACTACTTTGGGCGCGATCTGACGCCCGCCTATCTGCCCGAGGGGATCGGCTCCCCCAGCGGCAACGGCTCCGCCACCATCTACCGGCAAAAATCGGACGGCGCGATCGCCTATGATACGGTGCGTGAAGTTTATGGCCAAACAGGCGTGGAGTACACGGATTCCGGCGAGGCAATCCTGGCAGAGGGATTGATGATAACGGCCTCCCGGCTGGGGATCATGACCGACTGCATCTACGTTCTGCCCGGCGAGGATGAGATCCGCACGTCCGATATCGCCGGGACGGCGGTGACCATCGGTTACCGGGAGATGACGTACGGCCCCTATGACCCGGAGACGCACGCGCCCAGCGGTACTTATCCGCTGTACGTATTCCGGTTCACCCTCGACGGCGTGGAGTACGACATCACCACCCACAATCTCCCGCTCGATGAGGGCGTGAAGATCACCGCCTCTTTCATCACCGGCAGCGCGGAAATTGAGATCATCGGATAAAACGGACGCCATTATTCCTTTCAAGGAGGGAATCCCTGTGAAAAAGACATTTGTGTTCCTTGCGGCGGCGTGTCTTAGCCTATTATTCGGCAGCTGCACCGGCGCTCCTGCGGAATCTGAAACTTCCACGGAACCCCAGATGCAGGTTGGGGCGCAATCGCTGACGGGGCGCGCGCTCGTGTTCGAGAGCGGCTCCTGCGCCATTCTGACGGAGCAAAACGAAGTGATCGTGATGGCGGATGCCTCCACAGCGGGCGGCCTGTTCGACGGGCTGTACACCGGCGACCGGATCGCGGTCAATCACGGCCTTATCCGAGAGACATACCCCGCGCAGGCGGACGTTGACAGCCTGGAGATCCTCGAGCGCGGCAGCGAGAGCGCCATTCCAACGGAACCGCTGGAATTGCTGGAATCCATGGGATGGACCCTGGCGGCGGGACCGGCCGGGGAAACGGCTGCGGAACCGGTGCTCACAGCCGTCACCGAGCCGTACAGCGGTGAAGTCCCCCCCATTCCGCCGGGGGACGTCATGCCTGATTCCTATCTCCACATGAACGGCGACCGGATCGAGCCGCTCGAAACGCCCGACCGCATCACCGTGATCGCCGAATTTCGCGAGCAGATGGGCGACGCGCCCATCCCGGTCCCATCGGATCAAATTCCCGTCCTCGTCCGGCAGATCAACGTGCTGGAGCTGGAGGGGTACGATGTAGAGCAGTCCGAGTTCCTGACGCCGGGGGGCGGCGGATATTTGGTACGCCTCTATTATGGCGATCAAGTTGTGACATTCAATCTGGGAACGGACTGGATGATCTCCGTCCAATACCCGGATGACCCACAGGCACGTTGGTTCATGGATCGATCGGGAGACTTTGATGCGCTGATCCAGTTGTTGCTTTCAATGATTTATAACGGTTAAAATTCAGACAGACTATCGACTGCACTGGGGAAAGATAGGGTTTGAAAAATCCGGCCCGCCAATTGTCCGCATCTCTGCGGGATGAGCCGCTCTTTCCCCGGCCATGACATTATCGGTATTATGAGTAGAACCACCGTCTCCCCCTAACGCAATGGCCCCTTCATTTTCAATCCGCAGTCATCCTTGAGTCCCGCAGGATCGGCAACTGCGGGCTTTTTACTTATTGGGAGTTTCTCTGACTGCCAATTCCATTTTGAAGTCCGTTGTGATATAATAGGTTGTACCCGTGCACTACGCAAGAGTTAAAACAATTGCAGCTAATGGCTGCTTGGGAGGACGAATACATGGCGATGAGAATCAACAAGGAACTGCCCCTGCCGGCAGACCTGAAACGGGAGTATCCGATGCCGGAAAAGCTGGCGGAAATCAAGAAAAAACGGGATCGCGAAATCCGTTCGGTGTTCACAGGGCAGTCCGATAAATTTATCGTGGTGGTTGGGCCCTGCTCTGCCGACAACGAAAGCGCCGTGTGCGAATACGTATCCCGTCTGGCAGCTGTAAACGAAAAGGTCGCTGACCGGCTGATCCTGATCCCACGGATCTATACCAACAAGCCCCGCACCACCGGGGAAGGTTACAAGGGGATGCTGCACCAGCCGGAACCGGACAAGGCTCCGGATATGCTGGGCGGTATTATCGCCATCCGCAAGATGCACATCCGCGCCATTGCGGAGACCGGTCTGACGGCGGCGGATGAGATGCTCTACCCGGAAAACCGCAGCTATCTGGACGACCTTCTCTCCTATGAGGCAATCGGCGCGCGCTCCGTGGAAAACCAGCAGCATCGCCTGACGGCCAGTGGCATGGACGTCCCCGTGGGGATGAAAAACCCTACCAGCGGCGATTTTGCCGTAATGCTCAACTCCGTGATCGCGGCGCAACACGCCCACACCTTCATCTACCGCGGATGCGACGTCACCACCGATGGGAACGAGCTGGCCCACGTAATCCTGCGCGGCGGTGTGGATAAATACGGCACCAATATCCCGAACTATCACTATGAGGACATGGTCCGCCTGCTGGAAATGTACCAAAAGTTAGATTTAAAAAATCCTGCCGCCATCATAGACGCCAACCACTCCAACTCCAGCAAGCAGTTCAAGGAGCAGATTCGCATTGTGAGCGAAGTTCTGCACAGCCGGCGGTACAATCCCGACCTTAAAAATCTGGTCAAGGGCGTCATGATTGAGAGCTATCTGGAGGAGGGCTGCCAGAAGGACTGCGGCGCACAGCGTGTTTACGGCAAATCCATCACCGATCCCTGCCTGGGGTGGGCAGATACCGAAAAACTGCTCTACCGGATTGCGGAGGAGTGCTAATCCCCATAAAATCATTTATTTTGTGAAAGAGGAGTCTGACGATGAGAGCCATTAGGCCTGTCTCTACAGTTCTTTTCGTTATTTCAATCACCGTTTTACTGATGATGGGATGTCACGGCGGACGGACGGACAATCCCCTTATCGAGCTTGCAACGCATACGGTCGCGGCTGAGGAACCGTCCTCTACTACCTTTGCTTCAACGCCCGTTCCCAGCACTACCAGCAGCGAAAGCGCAAGCGCAAGCATATCCCAGCCAGCCACCCAAATCTCCGACAGCGTGGACGGTGAGAGCGGGGAAGCCGCCCCTGTCATCCACCAACATCGGTATACAGCCGTACGGACGCCGCCATCCTGTGTGACACAGGGATATACCACCTACACCTGCGCGTGTGGGGACAGCTATGTGTCCAACTATCAGGATGCCCTGGGGCACACATACGGCTCCTGGATAACGGAGATCCAACCTACCACCTACGCCGAGGGGCTTCAGCGGCGTTCCTGCACCCGATGCGGCCACAGTGAGACGGCCGTGTTACCCAAGCTCACAAACACCTCCGCATTTGCACAGGAGGTGGTCGCACTCGTCAATGCTGAGCGGCGCAACGCGGGCCTTTCCCCGCTCACGGAGATCTCCGTGTTGGATGATTTGGCCCAGGCGCGGAGCCGTGAGATCGTTACCCGATTTGAACATGTGCGCCCAGACGGCACCAACCCGCTGGACGGCGTGATCCATGCGGGGTATTCCACGCCCGAGGCTGTAGTGGACGGCTGGATGAACTCTCCCGCCCACCGGGCCAATATTTTATCCCCAGACTTTTCCTATATCGGCGTGGGCTATTGTGAAAGCGGCGGGTATTATTACTGGGTACAGATTTTCGCCGGTGACTGAACAGCCATCCGGCGTCGATCCCTCTATTCCCCTGCCGTTCTCACCTCTGTAAAACAAAAAACAATCGAAAACGGAGGAACCAATGACTCGCATTTTATTTGTCTGCCTGGGCAACATCTGTCGCAGCCCCATGGCGGAATTTGTTATGAAACACCTGGCGGAAGAGACTGGCCTGTCCAACCAATTGGAAATCGCCTCCGCCGCAACCAGCGCTGAGGAGGTGGGCAACGGCGTCTATCCGCCCGTGCGCCGCCTGTTGATGCGCCATGGAATGGATCCGGGCGGAAAAACGGCACGCCAAATGTCCAAGGCGGACTATGCGCACTACGACCTGCTGATCGGCATGGACAGTGCCAACCTCCGCACCATGGCCCGGATTTGCGGCGGGGATCCCCATCAAAAAATCGCGCGCCTGCTCGACTATACGGATAGCCCGCGTGACATCTCAGACCCCTGGTACACCCGCGACTTTGATCGGACATGGGCGGACATTCAAACGGGATGCCGGGGACTGATGAAATATCTGTTCCCGGGCTGGGGATAAAAGAAGTGATTTCCAATTGAAAAATGGCGCAGAACACGTTATAATGAGCTGGGGAGGAATTGCAATGATCAAAAAAACATCCATTCTCTTGGCGTGCATCCTGTTTGCCGGTGCACTGTTTGGCTGTTCACGGAGTTCAATCCCGGAACAGGTCACGCAGCGTCCGGTCGCCGAGAGCGAACAAGTTGTCACGGAACAGGCAGACGGCACCAAGGAAATGGCCATTGGGAGCGGAGCGCTCCATAGTGCGATCACCAGCAATGCCCAAAATGCGGAGATCCACCATATTGTCAACGAGTCCACCGGCGTCAACGAACTGCACATTGGGATCGTCACCAATAAGGATAAGCTGACGGACGCCTACCGCGACTATCTGAATCAGATTAAAAACATCGTCTTGAACTGTCAGCGGCAGTTGACGGAGGACGAATATACCAAAATCACCTTTTCTTACTCCAAGAACTCCAAGTACACCGGCCTGCCGCTCCTGTACACGCTGGAGTTATTCCTCACGCCGCAGGACGGGAAGTACGTTCTGGAGCGGGAACCTTTTGACAGTGCTCTGAAGGAGATCGCCGGGAGTGTCAGCGACTGGCAGGGGGAAACCGAAGAGGAGCCGGGGTGGGTTTTGGCCACTCTGTATTCTATCCCCGCGAGTGTGGGAATCTACCAGCTGGCACAGTAAAAATAGCAAATAAACTCCAGTTGCAGTCGGGTATAGAACCCGGCTGTATTTTTACGCATATTTTCACATTCCATCCAAAATTATCAGTGGACTGGAAATACAAACTGTGCTATAATACATAGCGGAATCGGGTGAGACATTTGGCCGGAAAATGTTTTGCCCGGATTTTTTAACCGGATGGGAAATGAAACAAAGAGAGGGAAAGAAAAATGATCGAAAAAATGAAACGTCATGACGTATTTATTCTGGGCGTAACGCTCTTTTGTATGTTCTTTGGCGCGGGGAATCTGATCTTCCCGCCATTCCTGGGTGCGCAGGCTGGAACCGATACGTGGTTTGCCATGATTGGATTCGCCATCACGGCAATTGGTTTTCCGGTGCTCGGTGTGGTCGCCGTGGCGCGGACAGGCGGATTTCAGCGGCTGGCAGAGCATGTAGGGAAGCGGTTCGCCTTTGTCTTTATCATGCTCGTCTATCTCTCCATCGGTCCGGGTCTCGCCATCCCCAGGACCGCCTCCACTTCGTTTGAGATGGCCGTCACCCCCTTTATGGACCAGCCGGAGGGATGGATCCTGCCGGTGTACTCGTTGATCTTTTTTGTGGTGGCGGCTCTGGTCGCCTTCCGCCCGGAAAAACTCACCGACCGGATCGGAAAGATCCTCGCCCCCTGCCTGCTGGTGCTGATTCTGATTAGCAAGGCGCCGGCGGAGTATGGCGTGCCAACAGGAACCTATGCGCAGAATGTGTTCGCGCAGGGATTTTCAGATGGCTATCAAACCATGGACACGCTGGTGGCCCTGAACTATGGGATCGTTATCGTACTGAATATTAAGAATAAAAAGGTCACCCACGAAAAACGCATTGTTCACTACACGATCACCGCGGGGTGGATCGCCGGCGGCCTCTTACTTGTGATCTACGCTGCGCTGGCGCATATCGGCGCAGTGAGCGGTGCCGCTTTCCCCGGCGCGGAGAACGGCGCGACAGTGCTGACCAACCTCGTCTCCTGGCTGTACGGCCCGGTGGGCTCGGTCATTCTGGGGCTGATCTTTGTCATCGCCTGCCTGAATGTGTGCATCGGGCTGCTCAGCAGCTGCTCCGAATACTTCAACCGGATCGTCCCCAAGCTGCCCTATCGCGTATGGGTGATTATCCTGGCGATTATCAGCTACCTGATCTCTATTTTGGGGTTGAATACGATCCTGAAAATCTCCACTCCGATCCTCAACGCGCTCTATCCGATGGCGCTTGTTCTGATCCTGCTTGGTCTCGCCAACAAGGTGACGCAGCGAATCCCATTGTGCTACCCGCTTGCGGTTGCCTTTACCGGGGTGATCAGCGTATGCGACGCAATTGAGACAGCCGGCTTGAGTATCCCGGGGATCAGCGGTCTGATTCACGCGCTCCCCCTTTACGACGCCGGATTTGTCTGGTTGATTCCCGCAGTTGTGGGCGCTGTGATCGGAGCCGGGATCAGCTGCATCCGCAACAAACGGAAATTGGGGCACTTCCTGCTGCCAGCTGAAAAGGAAGCATAAAAAACAGAGCTCCGAGCCTGCGAGGGTTCGGAGCTTTTTTGTGGATTTTTTTACGCCCAGGTCAGTTCTTCCATCTTTTTCCGGATCAGGCGCAGCGCCTCATCCGGGTCATCCGTGCCACTTACAGCGGACTCCATCGGACAGGGGCCGTCCCCTGCGCGATTGATGATCCCGGGGACAACGCGGCCGTACTCCACCGGAACTCCCCGCGCCCGCAGGACGGCAAGCGCCGGTTCGCTGATGACGCGTGCATACAGATGTGCGATCCCGGCACGCACAAACAGGAGTGCCGCCGCCTTTCCTACGACTTTATCTGCTGCGGAAAAGCCGCTCAGATCCTGACCGGTGGTAATCCAATCCAGCACCGGACGCACACCGCGTGCCGTACTGGTGTACAACAAGTCCCCTTTGCACAGGACGCATGTATATGTCCCGGCCATCAACAGATGCCGTGCCCGTTCCAAATCACCCATGCCTGCGGACTCCCCGCTCGATCCAGAACATCAGCAGCGGCAGCAGCGCCCACTGGAGCAGGATCCCCGGAACACCGGCGACGATGCTGGTCCAAATCGAGGCGACAGCAACCTGACTGCCAAACCCGTATACGGCTGCCAGCACTGCAACGCTGCGTAAAGCGCGGCCCGCAACCTGAGCAATCAGCAGTTTACCAAAAGAGGGGATTCGGGTACCGGCCAGCATGCCGGATACCAGGCCATAGCCCGCGAGCTCCACCATGATGAACGGCAGCATCAGCGCCGACGGCATCCCCGAGATGGCAAAGCTCACGA
>USLQ01000017.1 GCA_900555545.1 uncultured Oscillospiraceae bacterium
TTGATTGCCACACAGCGTCCCTCCGTGGATGTTATCACTGGTATTATCAAAGCCAATATTCCGAGCCGCATTGCACTTTCGGTCTCTTCACAGATTGACTCCCGTACAATTCTCGATATGTCCGGAGCCGAAAAGCTGCTTGGCAATGGAGATATGCTGTTCAATCCCATCGGAAATTCAAAACCGATTCGAATACAGGGCTGTTACTTGAGCGATCAGGAAGTTGAGGACGTGGTCGATTTTATTAAACGTCAGAGTAACTGCGAATACGATGAAAACGTCATCAAGGATATTGAGAGCATGGCGGTTAAGGAGAAAAAGAAAGCCGGAATGGACGATGAGGCCGCCTTTGACAATAGCGATGATGAAATGCTCACAAAGGCGATCGAGGTTGCAGTCGAGGCTCAGCAGATCTCTGCAACATTTTTGCAAAGGCGGCTGCGTGTAGGATATGCGCGCGCAGCCAGATTGATCGATGAGATGAACCAGCGCGGAATCGTCGGTCCATCTGAGGGGAGCAAGCCGCGCAAGGTTTTGCTCTCGCGTGAGGAGTGGCTCGAGATGTCGGCCCTGAACGGTCCTACACCGGAGGTTGCTCAAGAGGATCCGGAAAGCGGGGAGTGATTGGCTTGAAACGAAAGAGATCATCTGCCAAAAGGCGGCGTGCGATATACCGCTCCCTGATTGGAATTTTTGCGGCTGCTGGTCTCGCATTTTCCGGAGTGATTACCTTTGGCGAACAGCTTGGTTTAGATACTCCCAACTGGGAACAGGTAAAAGCAAGCGTTGGTGCGCAGGATCAGGCCAACCTCACGTCGTTGCCGGTTAATGTGTTTTATATAGATGTGGGCCAAGGTGACTGCGAACTGATCCACACGGAAAATGCCAATATTTTGATTGATGCGGGCGAAAATTTGCCGGAAAATCCCGCTAAAATCATCTCTTTTGCAAAGCAGCTTGAGATTAAAAAGTTTGACTATGTTATCGCAACGCACCCCCACTCGGACCACATCGGCGGTATGGCCGATGTCCTGCGGGAAATCCCGGCGGACGCTGTCATTATGCCATATCTCTCCGAAGAGAATATCCCCACAACTCGTATTTACGAGGAACTTTTGGACACGATTGAGGAATTGAACATTCCTGTTTTAGAGGCAAAACCGGGAGCATCCTATATTGCCGATGGGGTGACGCTGAGTATTCTCGCGCCGTTGGAACAGGATGAAAATCTTAATAATATGTCTGTTGTAGTAAAAATGTGTTATGGGGAATCTTCCTATCTGTTTGAAGGGGACGCCGAAAGCGGCGCTGAGCGTGCCATTCTGGATAGTGGCGAGAATGTCCGGGCGGATATTCTGAAGGCAGGGCATCACGGCAGCCGCACATCCAGTACGAAAGATTATTTAACGGCAGTGGATCCCGAAATTGCGATCATCTCCTGCGGGGAGGGGAACTCCTATGGTCATCCTCATCAACAGACGCTCGACAAGTTTCGAGATCTTGGGATCGCCTTTTATCGCACGGATACACAGGGGACAATCACTATTGGAACAGACGGTGAGGAGTACGAGGTGATTCTGGAACATGATGGATAATTCCTATTTAATTATCGACCGAATTGAAGGGGAGATCGCCGTCTGTGAGGATAGCGCTCATAACCATCTTCATATTCGGTTGACCGCTATCTATGGGGAGGTACGAGAGGGCGATTTGCTGTACTATGATCCTGCTGGCGGATGCTATGTCGTCGACCTTGCAGCAACGGAGCAGCGGCGAAATAAGTTGTTCCAGCGTCAGCAGGCTCTATTTCAGCGAAACGGCGATAAGGACGCAAAATAGATCTTGCAACTGTTGAATAAAAAGAGTATAATGTGATTATCTTTGAACGTTTAAAACGGAGGTATACGAATGAACGCACTCGCAATGACACATTTACTCCAGGCAACGGGAACCAGTACTAATCCGATCTATATGATCCTGTTGATGGTTGCACTGTTTGCTATCATGTATTTTGTGATGATTCGCCCGCAGAAAAAGCAACAGAAAAAGGATCAGGAAATGCGCAACGCACTGCAGATTGGCGATGAGATTACTACAATCGGCGGAATCATGGGGCGTGTCGTTACTTTTAAAGAGGACAGTCTGATCATTGAAACTGGTGCAGACCGCAACAAGATGAAGATTACCCGTTGGGCAGTTCAGACAAATAATACTGCTAACGAGCGCCTTCAGGCGGAGCGTGAAGCTGCCAAGGCCCAGGCTGAAAAGGATAAGGCCGAAGGCAAGAAAAAGGGCTGGGGCCGCAAAAAGAAGGGCGAGATCACGGATATCAATGAT
Source organism: uncultured Oscillospiraceae bacterium (assembly GCA_900555545.1). Classification (GTDB taxonomy): domain Bacteria; phylum Bacillota; class Clostridia; order Oscillospirales; family Acutalibacteraceae; genus Onthovicinus. Next base: position 2,338 of record USLQ01000017.1, read on the forward strand.
GCCAAAGCAACTAAAAAAGAAATTATCGATGAGACAAAAGATGAAGTCGTTGACGAGACAAAGGAAAAGAAAGATTAATTATCCTGCCTGAGAAGGAGATTTTAGGACGGTACAGTTTGGATGCTGTGCCGTCCTTTTCGCATTTTGATGGGTGTTTTGATCAGGGAAAGGATTAGTACTTGTAAAAGTATACAGATTTTTAAAAAATATTTCTGCACCAAAAATCGTTGAAAAATATGATCAAAAATGCTATAAATATATGAATAGGAATTTATTTTATGGTGTTTATATATAGAAGGGTGTGTGATTCCAGATGGCTATAGTCACTATGAAAAAATTGCTTGTGCAAGCGGAGAGAGACGGATATGCTGTTGGTGCTTTTTCTGTTGGGAATATGGAAATGGTGATCGGGGCTGTCCGAGCGGCTGAGGAAACACATACACCGATTATCCTACAAATTTCGGAGGTGCGTTTACCTAATTCTCCGCTGTATCTGATGGGGCCCATGATGCTTGCTGCGGCCCAAAACGCATCTGTCGACATCGCTGTACATCTGGATCACGGGTTGACGTTCAAGACGATTCAAACTGCGCTCAGCCAGGGGTTTACCTCCGTTATGTTCGATGGCTCTCAACTGCCGTTTGTACAAAATATTAAGCAAGTGCAACAGGTCGTGGCACTGGCCAAACGTTATGGTGCTACTGTGGAAGCAGAGCTTGGTGTTGTCGGAGGAAATGAGGGCGAGGGGAAAGCACATGCGATTCTTTGTACCGACCCGGATGATGCCGTAGAGTTTTGCCGTCAGACGGGAGTCGACGCGCTTGCTGTGGCGATCGGGAATGCGCATGGAAACTATCCACGCCTGCCAGAACTGCGCTTTGATGTACTGGAGGCCATTCATCATGCTGTAAGAGTACCGTTGGTATTGCACGGAGGTACGGGGATTACGCCTGAGATGTTCCGCCGTTGCATTGCGCTCGGCGTCCGAAAGATCAATATCGCGACCGCCTCTTTTGACGCGCTGGCAAACCATGCGAAGGATTATTGTTCCAGCATACAGGGCCGTCCGAATTATTTTGAACTCTCCGCCAGTGAAGTGGAGGGCGTTTACCAGAATGTACGAAAGCACATTGAAATCTTTAATATGTAATCATTTACAAAAGGAGTTGTTTGAATGCAGTACATACAATTTGATTCAACCAAGCCCTATGACCTAATTCTACTGGGGCGCGTAGCAGTGGATTTTAACCCTGTCGATTATTACTGTCCACTTAATGAAAGCACCACCTTTAAACGATATCTCGGTGGATCTCCGGCCAACATCGCTGTGGGGCTTGCACGCCTCGGGAAAAAGGTCGGCTTTTTTGCTCGTGTATCCGATGATCAGTTGGGTACTTTTGTGACAGATTACTTTGCCAAGGAGGGGATCGATACCTCCCATATCAGACGCTGTGAGAATGGTGCAAAAATCGGATTAACCTTTACGGAAATCAAGTCCGAGTCCGAGAGCTCAATTCTGATGTATCGGAATTTCGCAGCCGATCTCCAGTTGCATGTGGATGATATTGACGAAGATTATATCAGGCAGGGCAAGGCTCTCCTGATCTCCGGCACCGCACTGGCGGAAAGTCCATCACGTGAGGCGGCACTGAAAGCTGTTGCACTCGCCAAACGCAACGGTGTGCCAATTATTTTTGACATTGATTACCGGGCCTATAATTGGAAAAATAAGGATGAGATCGCCATCTACTACTCGGCCGTCGCTAAGGAGGCGGATATCATCTTGGGGTCGCGCGAAGAATATGATCTGACCGAAGCGTTGATCCGACCGGGTATGACCGATGGTGAGAGCGCTGCCCTCTGGCATGGGTACCATGCTAAGATTGTCATTATTAAGCATGGAAAAGAGGGATCTACAGCCTATACCAACGACGGGCAAAGTTATTCTGTCAAGCCTTTCCCCGTCAAACTCCTCAAGTCGTTTGGAGGCGGTGATGGGTACGCTTCGGCATTCTTATATGGCCTTTTAGAGGGATATGAGATGTACGACGCACTTGAATTTGGCTCCGCTTCCGCTGCCATGCTTGTCGCCTCCCATGCATGCTCCGAGGATATGCCAACCGTCGATGCGGTTCGTGAGTTTATCCGAAAGGAGAAAGAGGAGTATGGTGAAATGGTTGCCCGTGGGTAATGCACAAAATTAATGATTATTATATTTCGGAGATGATGCCGCCATGTATGAAACGCCCTTATTCAATGAGAATCATGAAAAAGTCCTCTGTGAAATTGGGGGCAAAAATGACAATATGCTCATGAATATCAAAATTAAACAGATGCGGGCTGGGGAGTCTTTCACGATTTGCAGCGGCTCAAATGAGACTGCCGTGATGTTGTTGGCCGGTGAGGTGGAGTTTTTATTCGCTGGCCGGACAGAGCAGGGAAAAAGGCGCAGTCCCTTTCTCGACAAACCGTACTGTGTCCATTTCCCCCGTAAAAAGGCTGTTACAGTCACCGCAAAAACAGATGTGCGTATTCTGATCCAGCAGACAGATAATGACCGCGATTTTGAAATTAAATGGTATACACCGGATGATTGTATGCTGCAGGAATTTGGAAAGGCGCAGTGGAACGGAACGGCGCACCGCCAGGTTCTCACAGTGTTCGACTATGAGAGCGCCCCATACTCTAATATGGTTCTTGGGGAAGTTTTTCACAAGCCGGGCTGCTGGTCCAGTTATCCGCCGCACTATCATCCCCAGCCAGAGCTCTATTATTATGAATTTGATAAACCACAGGGCTTTGGCGTGGGGTTTGTCGGCGACGACTGCTTTAAAATTCAAGATGGAGGAGCGCTCGCCATTACTCCGATGAAAACGCACCAACAGGTCGCCGCGCCCGGATATTCTATGTACTACGTATGGATGATCCGTCACTTGGACGGCGATCCCTGGCGCAAAACACGCATTGACGCCCCAGAGCACAAATGGTTGCTAGACGCAGAGTGAGGAGGAATATCCACGCCATATATGACCACAGCACAGGCGCTGGTCCGTTTTTTGGATCAACAATATATCTCCTTTGATGGGAAGGAGAGTAAATTTGTCGAGGGGATTTTCACAATCTTTGGTCACGGAATCGTCTGCGGACTTGGAGAGGCTCTCGATTCGGATCGCGGCGGGCTGACAGTGTTTCAGGGGAAAAACGAGCAGGGAATGGCACACGCTGCTACAGCCTTTGCCAAGCAGAACAATCGCCGGAAGATTATCGCCTGTTCCTCATCTATCGGTCCTGGCGCCGCCAATATGATTACAGCGGCCGCGACTGCAACGGTGAACCACATCCCGCTCCTGCTTTTTCCAGCTGATGCATTTTCCACGCGCCAGCCGGATCCAGTCCTCCAACAATTTGAGCAAATCAATTCACTTGCAACGACAACGAACGACGCATATAAAGCCGTATGCCGCTATTGGGATAGAATTTCACGCCCAGAACAGTTGATGAGTGCCATGATCAACGCCATGCGTGTGCTGACAGATACCTCCGAAACAGGGGCAGTCTGCATTTCGCTGCCGCAGGATGTTGAGGGCGAGAGCTACGACTTCCCGGAAGAGTTCCTTCAAAAGCGCGTTCATCGGATCACCCGTATTGCGCCGGCGCAGGAGGAGGTGGATGATCTTGTTTCTGTTTTGCGGACCGCGCAAAAGCCGCTCGTCGTCTGTGGCGGCGGGGTGCGTTATTCTGAGGCTGGAGAGGCTTTGGAGCGCTTCTGCGAATCATTTAACATTCCATTTGCCGAGACACAAAGTGGTAAAACAGCTTGTCTCTCTTCCAATGCTTACAATCTTGGCGGACTCGGCGTTACCGGAAATGCGGCGGGCAACACCATTGCCAAAGAGGCCGACGTCATTTTAGGGATCGGCACCCGTTTTTCTGACTTTACAACGGGCTCAAAATCCCTTTTCCGTGCCGACGCCAAGGTGCTTACAATCAACACCTCGCGCTTTGACGCCTATAAACTCGGCGCAGTAAAGCTCGTTGCAGATGCAAAGCTGGGGATCAAGGCACTGGAAAAGGCGCTGGCAGCTGCGGGCTATCATTCTGCTTATACGACGGAGATCGCCGATGCGCGGGCGGCATGGGCTGCTGAGATGAAGTCCCTTTCCGCATATGAATATTCTGATAGCTTTAAGCCACTCATTGCGGCTGGAGATCCCCGTACAATTCCGGAATTCGCTGAAAAGATTGGATCCATTACACAGACTGCTGCAGTGGCCAAAATACGGGAATTGATCCCAGCGGATGCGGTGTGTGTCGGTGCGGCCGGATCACTACCAGGTGACCTTCAGCGCATGTGGACTTCAGACTGCCGGTATTCCTACAATATGGAATACGGCTACTCCTGCATGGGATATGAGATTGCCGGTGCATTTGGCTCCAAACTTGCGGATCCAACAAAGGAAGTCTATGCCATGTGCGGAGATGGAAGTTATCTGATGCTTCACTCCGAATTGGTGACCAGTATTCAGGAGCACAAAAAGATCAATGTGCTACTGTTTGATAACTGTGGTTTTGGCTGTATTAATAATCTGGAAATGTCTAATGGTATTGGCAATCTTGCCACGGAATTCCGATTCCGTGACGGGGACGGAAATCTACTTGGCGGCCTTGTTCCCATTGATTTTGCCCGTGCCGCCAGCGGATATGGCGTTAAAACCTACACTGCCCGAACCATGAGCGAACTGGAGTTTGCACTGAAAGATAGCCTGAACCAAAGCGTTTCCACGCTGATTGATATTAAAGTACTACCTAAAACCATGACGGATGGCTACGGCGCATGGTGGAATGTAGGCGTGGCGAGCACCTCTGAAAACGAGGCTGTTCGTGAGGCTTATCATCATAAAAAAGTTAAGCTCGGCATTGCTCCAATTGCCTGGACAAATGACGACATGCCGGATCTGGGAGCGGAAAACACTTTTGAACAGTGTGTATCGGAAATGGCGCTCGCAGGTTTCACCGGATGCGAGGTAGGAAACAAATATCCCAAGGAGCCCTCTGTACTCAAAAGGGCACTGGATCTGCGAGGTCTGGAGATCTGTAACGCTTGGTTCTCCACTTTTCTGACAACGAAGCCCTATGAGGAGACAGAGCGTGATTTTATTCATCATATCACTTTTTTGAAAGAGATGGGGGCTAAAGTGGTTGGCGTGTCTGAGCAGGGGCATTCCATCCAGGGAACGAATCGATCTATTTTTCGCGATAAGTATGTGATGAACGATGAGGAGTGGGATAAACTCTGCACTGGATTGAACCGCCTCGGCCGCATTGCAAAGGAGATGGGAATCGCCCTGTGCTTCCATCACCATATGGGCACCGTTGTGCAAACAGCCGAGGAGATCGACCGCCTGATGGAGAATACAGATCCAGAACTCTTTGGCCTGCTGTTTGATTCTGGCCATCTCGCCTATTGCGGGGAGGATTATATGGCGGTGCTCAAAAAATATGCAAATCGCGTACGCCATGTACATCTTAAGGATATCCGACCAGATGTCATCGCGGAAGTCAAGGAACGCAACCTGAGTTTCCTGGATGGCGTCCGTATGGGTGCGTTTACCGTTCCGGGGGACGGCGCGTTGGATTTTAAGCCGATCTTTGACGTGTTGGAAAAGACCGGATACGAGGGGTATATCTTAGTGGAGGCAGAACAGGATCCAGCCAAGGCCAATCCACTGGAATATGCAATTAAGGCCCGGAAATATATTCGTGAGGTTTCTGGACTATAATACGCTAACGAATTAAATAGTGAGGAGATAAATTTATGGCAGTGGAAAAATTACAGTATTTTGTCAATGGGCAGTTCCGGGACTCCAAAACGGATACCTGGTATGACCTCCACAATCCGAGCACGGGCGAGGTGACCGGTCAGGCCCCTTGCTGTACCAATGAGGAGGTTTTGGAGGCAATTGAGGCGGCAAAAGCCGCCTATCCGGGATGGAGGGCCGTTCCTGCGATCAAACGGGCACAGATTCTCTATAAAATACGTGATCTGATCATTGAGCATATGGAAGAACTCACAATGAGCGTCGCTAAGGAGAACGGTAAAGTCTGGTCAGAGGCGGAAGGTGATGTCCTCAAGGCGAAGGAGGGCACAGAACTGGCTACGCAGGTGCCTTCCCTGATGATGGGGGAGAGCATGATGGACGCTTCCACCGGCTACGACACTGTTAAATACCGGGAACCAATCGGTGTGTTTGCTGGGATCGTGCCTGTCAACTTCCCGGCGATGATTCCATTTGGATGGATGGCACCTACGTGCATTGCCTGCGGTAATACATTGGTGCTAAAAGCGGCATCTTTGACGCCTAAGACCGCAATGCTCTTTGCCAAGCTGTATAAGGAGGCAGGTGTTCCCGATGGCGTAATTAATGTGGTAACATGTTCGCGCAATGAGATCAACACGATTCTGGATCATCCTGATGTCAAGGGGATCACTTTTGTGGGTTCTACCCCTGTTGGCTTAAAAATTTATCAGCGTGCCGCCGCGGCTGGCAAGCGCTGCCAGGCACTTTGCCAGGCGAAAAACCATGCACTTGTGATGTCAGACGCCGCACTGGAGCGCACCGCTGCTGGTGTGATTAACTCCGCCTACGGTTGTGCGGGCCAGCGCTGTATGGCGCTCTCCTGCTGTGTAGTGGAGGAGGCAATCGCGGATAAATTCGTTGCAGAACTCAAAAAGCAGGCGGAAAAAATTAAGGTGGGCCCCTCATGGGACAAGACTTCAAAACTTGGCCCGATTACGTATGAAAAGCACTACAAAGAGGTATTGGCGGATATCGACAAGGGCGTCGCTGAGGGTGCCGAGTTGGTACTTGATGGCCGAAACTGCACCGTGGAAGGTTACGAAAACGGTTACTTTGTCGGACCAACCATTTTTGACCACGTAACTGAGGAGATGACCATCGGCCGTGACGAAGTATTCGGTCCAGTACTCTGCATCAAACGTTGCAAGGACTTTGAGGAGGGACTCAAAATTATGAACGACAGTCCCTACGCCAACGGTTCGGTTATCTATACACAGAGCGGATACTTTGCTCGTGAATTTGCGCGTCGTACCGATGGCGGGCAGGTCG
>USLQ01000018.1 GCA_900555545.1 uncultured Oscillospiraceae bacterium
CCAAGGCTCCCTCTTTTGGGGCAATAAATCAAGGAAGAGAACCCATTGGGCTGACAACCGGTGACTTTCACCTTTCCCTTGGCCCCTTTTTCGGAACGCCGGGGGCGGCGTTCCCTACGAGGGATTGTGCAGATTTTTGGGCGGCGTTCCCTACGAGGTTGAGCTTTCTGTAACTTCCCTGTGTCAGGGGAGTCTTTTTGCATTGTACAAACTCCCGCCCTGTGCCCTTACAAAAACGACAAAAAAAGATATAAAACTATTGATTATAGTGAATGAATATCGATTTGCTTGAAAAATCGCACAGAGCTGGATTAATGTGGAAAAATAATAAATAAAATTTACAAAAACTTGATTCGATTTTCTACATCGAGTTATAAAAGAATTATTCTTCACATCGTTGACTTTTAAAAGTTGGCGGTTGTATAATGAATTTGTAAAGTGAATATGGAAATTTTGTATCCAAATTCAACCGACCAGGGACAGCTTGCTGCCCGGGATTTATGATCTGGCGGGCGGGGGCGGACTTATGCGGCGTTGGCAGCCGAAGCGACCCCACCTGATGTCGTTTTGGCCGGCCGCGGGGGGAACGAGCTCCGGATGGAGCGGTGTTCGACGTTGAGGAGGCAGGAGGACCGGAAGCACTTTGCAAATTCATTTTTGAAAGGAGAATAATTTGTGAAAGTAAAAAAACGTGTGCTCAGTGCCGTCCTCGCGGCCACAATGCTTGTCACGAGCCTGAGCGCGGGACTTTCCGCATTGGCGGCGTCTACGGACGACTACCAGGCGCTTGCTGATGCATTGCAGGCGGACGGTGTCACCAACGCTACTTGGGCGAGCCCGACAAACTACCGTGTCGTCCAGGAAGATCCGACAGGCGACATTGAGGTCGCGGCCGAGGCGTTCTGGAAGATCGCCTCCGACTTGGCCTCTAGCCATTCGACTGCCGGACAGGATAACGACTACAACACTTTGATGCAGATCCGGAATGAGATTCTGGATGAACTTCAGAGTAACTATGGTTTTACGGGAGACAAGCTCGCCAAGGCGACAGCCGCCCTGAACGCCTTTACGGCGGGACAAGATGGTGCGAACCGGAATCCTGCATCTGGAGGGAACTGGACTAAGCCGAGTTCCCCTGGGGCACGCACTTACGTATTCGAGATTGTCCGCGGTAATGTTGCCGATGTCCTGATGCAGTACAACTCAGCGGCAGAGGTACCGGATACAATCTACACGGGTGTCTCCTATGAATGGTTCCACGATCGCTGGCAAGGCGGTAGTATTTTTAATTACTGGACCAATATCTGTCTCAGTGGGTGGGAGAAAAAGAACGCTGGTGCGAACACCGAAGCTCCTACCATGCTCCACGCGTTTAACGACCTGCTGGCGGCCAACTATAATGCCGACCTGACGGTGATGGAGCCGGAGGCGCTGGAGAGCCTGTCCTATGAGCTGAACAACAGCGTAACGGGACTCAGCGGTGCTGGCCTGTGGAATACAGACTTGGTCAATAAGCTCTTTGGCGACTACGACGGTATGGATGGGATTAAAACCTTCATCAACGACGTGGACACCCGCGTTGACATCGCCTATGCGGTGGAGTATGCTGGGACGATCCGGGATTTGATGGTGGCCAATCCCGACGTGGCGGCGCTCGATCATGACACGCTTGTCTCGATCGATACGCAGATCACGCAGCAGCTGGCACTGTTCACGCCGCTGACTGAGGATGCGAGAAATGCCGCTCTCGCCGAGCTTGGCATTACGATGGACGAGATCAACACGTATGCCACTTCCGTCAAGGTTGAGATCGAGATCGACAACCTGACCGGCTACAAGACTGCTGTAGATGCTGTGATCGCCGGTGTTCCGGACGTGAAGGCAGCTACGGATGAACAGCTGACCGCCGCGCTCGCACAGGCGAAGGAACAGCTGGGCTACATCAATAATTGCACGCAGCAGGCGGCGTTTGACGCCGTCTTTGGCGAAGCCGGTACGGATTACATCACGACCTTCATCCATGATGTTCAGGTGGAGATGGATGTCCGTGAGCTGGAATCTGGCCTTACGAATTACGGCGAATACTTTGCAGCTCACATGGAGGACAACCTGACCCTGATCGATACGGCCACGCTGATCGACAGTTACCGCACGCCCGACCAGGCGAAGTTTGCGGAGCTGGCCGATTATGAGCGCGATGCCATCGACGCAGTCTATGGCCCTGAGTGGTACGATGAGGTCGCGGCATACATTGCCTCCATCGACACCGTTCTGACTGACCGCGTGGTTGAGCAGATCAATACGGCGTACGAGAATTACACGGACGTCGGCGCGATCAGCAACCTCAACTTCCGCTCTGTGAAGGACGCTATGGATGCGGTGGAAACCCGTATCATCAATGAGGTGCTCGGCGGTACGCTGCCGGAGGACGCCGCTGCGAAGTATGCGCAGTTTGAAAGCTACAAGGCCGAGTATGACGCGTTTGTCGCAAGCAAGGGCTTGGCCAACTGGCAGAAGTCCGAGGTTGAGTACCCGACCCGCGAGATCATGGCGGGCGATGTCGCTCGTGTCGAGGGCGAGGAGTACGAAGTCACTGCCGAGAAACTCGACACGGTCATCAACAGCCTTGACGGCCTGATGCAGAATCCGGAAGTCGGCAACCTGCTTGCTGGCCTTGGTGTGACCGGGATTGAGGGCGCGATCAGTGATCTGATTAAAGGCGCGATTAGCGATAACCTGTACACCGATCAGATGGTCAACACGATCATTTCTAGCGTTTACGGAATTCTGGTCTCTGCGATGACCACCATTGACCTTGGGACTCTTCAGGGCCTTCTTGACGCGGTTGGCGGCATTGAGGACATCTTGGCGGATATTGACGTTGTCTTTACGCCGGGCACTGTTGCGCCATATATGCATGGTGAGCTGTATCCCGAGGCCAAGGCGGCAATGGAAGCGGCTGGTTCCAGCTGGGACAACTATGACATGAACGTCACGTGGCACGTTACGGATCGTGAGAGCTTTGTGAATGCTGTTAGCTATGGTTTATGTGGCCTGCAGACAGTGCTTCGCCCGTTGCTTTCGAGTAGCTCTTATTCGGGGAAGGCATTGTCCATTGCCGATGTGAATATCGAGGCTGTCAATATGTATGGCAATGATATCTTGCCGCTCCTGAAGTTACTGGGCTGCGAAAATGTCATGACGGCCGAGGAGTACAACAATACCAGCCGTGGTGACGGAAATGCGCTGTGGTCACAGGATCTACTCCCGCCTATCCTGAATCCGCTGCTCGAATTTGTTGAGGGGTTGGCGGATGCGCCTGTATCAACGCTTCTGGACGTACTGCCTAAGTTGGCTTACGTGATGGATTTCGATCTGATTACGCAGCACCTTCAGAACATCAATATCAACATTACAATCAAAGCACTCTTTGGACTTGTTAATGTTAACGTTCTTCAAGAGGCACTTAAAACCACTAACCTGTATGGGATTTTGATGTCTGATACAGTTGGATTGAACCTGAATCCGGCTATTTTCAATGACGTTAACGAGCTGATCAAGATGGTGCTCGGTCTCGTCGCGCCGGATGCAAATCTGGTTCTTCCGACGATCGATCAGGCCTATCTGGCGAGCCTTGGCACGCTGACGAAGGATGGCGATGGCTATCTCACCTATGCGACCGACAAACCCGCAGTCCTGCTCGCAGTCCTGCGTTACGTACTCGGCATGGTGGGCGATGCGGACTTCATGGATGCCCTGTTTGCCCTGATCGGCCAGATGACCGGCTCCGAGATCGCCCTGGGCGACGATGTGATGAATATCATCACCGGCCTTGGGACCAATCCGGATGGCGTGATCTGCGCCCTGACGGAGCTCTTCGTGCCGCAGGAGTACGCCGCACAGGAGTACACCTACAAGTATGCCCCGGCATCTGTCGATGATGAGGGCAACCTGCTTCCGCTCAATACGGTTGAGTACAGTGAAAACTGGACCAAGGAGGAAGCTCAGTACATTGCCGACAACCTCGATGAGTTTGTCGACAACATGATGACCATCCTCGGCGGCGCCGACATGCCCGGCCTTGGCGACTTGATCCGCAGCTACATCGCGGATGAGTTCTACACCAACGAGATGATCAACACGATTGTGATCACCATTCGCGATGCGCTGAATGGTATCGGCATCGATCTTGCCCCGATCCTGGATCTGGTCGATGTGGATCTGAGCAGCTGGAACAGTGTGACGGAGTCTACCAACTGGGGCGTTGTCCCGGGTGACAGCATCACATTTGCGGCTGGCCTGTCTGAGGCGCTTTCGCCGCTGACGCCGCTCCTTTCCTTCCTGCTGACGGGCGAGGATATCTCCGTGCTCGGCACCGTTACGGCCAACGGCTATAACGGCTACCAGAACGGTATCGTCCCGCTGCTGGAGAACCTGGGCTGCAACCCGGCGTTTATCCACTCCTATGATGAGTACGTCCTTCATGTCAACCAGGATCCGAGCCGCGCGCTCAACGACATCCTCAACCCGATCCTGTATCTGGTGGATCGCATCTATCAGAACCCGATCGATACGATCATCGACATCCTGCCGAACCTGCTGTACTTCATTGACTGCGGTGGGCTCACCACGGCGATCAAGAACGTTGCCCAGTCGGCGTTTGTCCTGCTCGATACAGTCCGTCCAATCTACAACATCAGCTTTGACCTGAATTTCAACCTGCAGCAGATTCTTGTTGACCTGCTTGCAAACCTTGAGGTTGGCGGCCAGAAGCTGAACCTGAAGATCCCGTTCCTGAACGATCTGAGCCTGCTCATGGTCGGTACGGTGACCCCGTATGACTCCAAGTCTGATCTGCAGCCCTACTACATGCTGATGAACACGGATAAAGCTGACTTTGTCACAGTTCTGATGCGCAATGTGGTGGACCTGCTCTTCTATCAGGAGAACCAGAAGGTCATCACGGATCTGATCGCAAATCAGGCCGGCCTGGATCAGGAGACGGCGGATTCCCTGCTGGAGATCTTCAACACGTTCGCGACGATGTACCAGGAGGACAACGGCGTTGACAAGATCCTGCATGCTGCGTATGTGATCTTCCAGACCACACACGAGACTGCGGGCGGCGCCCTCACCGATATCAAGGACTTCAATGAGCGCTGGAGCGCTGTCTTTGAGACGCTTCAGAGTCAGGGCGGCTTCCTGGCAGACTTTGCGGATTGGGCCGACGGCGTACTGGATTTCCTGTCCTTCGGTCTCATCACGGGCGACGGTGTTGGCACAAGCGGTTTGATCGACTTCTTTGAGCGCCTTGTGGCGTTCTTCCAGGGGAAGATCACCGATGTGAGCATCGACCGCACCTCCGCCGATATGCTCGTCGGCGAGCAGACCACGCTGAGCTTGAGCTTCAAGCCGGTTACGGTCAAGAATAAGAACGCGGCCTGGACTTCCTCGAATGAGCGCGTAGCAACGGTTGAGAACGGTGTCGTCACTGCCGTCGGCGTTGGCGATACGGAGATTAAGGCTACCACAGAGGATGGCGGATTTGTCGTCAGCTGTGTGGTTCGCGTCCGTGCCAACAAGGCTGATCTGAATGCGGCGATCGCGAAGGTCGAGGGAACGACGCTCACCGAGGATCAGCTGGCGCAGATCAACGATGTCTTGGCGACGGCCAAGGAGGTTGCGGCTAATGAGCTGGCCTCTCAGGATTCTGTCAACGAGGCATGTGCGGCCCTGCTGGATGCGTTCAATGCGCTTGACCTTGGCACGCCTGTGACGGCTGTTACCATCACGCAGAATGGGGCTCCTGTGGGCGAAATCGTCTATCAGAAAGTCTCCTGGATGAAGAAGTGGAACAGCACGCCTGTGACGCTTGGCGTCCAGATCAACGGCGGCGAGCTTGGGATCGATGATGTCAAGCGCGTCAGCTGGGAGTATGCCGACTGGTCCGTCGATAAGCCGGAAGCGGACATCGAGCCCAACGGAATGGAAGCTACCATCCGCGCGAAGAACAGCGTGATTGGCGCACATTCCTGCTGGATTCAGGTGACCGTTGAGGATGCGTACGGCTATACCGTAACGTCCAACCCGGTCAAGGTTCGTTTCTACAACTACGACTGGCAGAAATAATAGCGGAAAAGTCCCGCGCTAAATAACAGGCGCCCCGCCACGAGAGTGGCGGGGCGTTTTTTGTGCCTTTTTCTGCGATTTGCCCTTGTCAACAGTGATTATCACCAAAAAACAGCGCAAAAGATTGGAATTAAAAACTCGGGAATTTCCTGAAAGCGGGATTGACGTCCGTTATAAAAAGGCTTAAAATATCTTTTAACACCGGGTATCAAAAGTGGCGTGTCCCAAAATCATGCTGAAAATTGTGGACGCCATCTGTTCTATTGCGGGGTGAAAAGTGTTACGATGCTAAATCAAAAGGCGCTTGAGAACATTCGGATCAAAAATTTTTCAGAGGTTTTAAAAGTGATGCGCAGGCTCGGCATGTGCAGTCTGTCCCAGATAACGGAGCAGCTAAGCGTCGGTCTGACAACGGTAAAAAAGTGTGTCGAGGAGGGTGTCCGGTGCGGAATGATCCTGTCAGGGAATACGGCGGACTCCACGGGCGGACGGAGGGCACAGCAATTTTTAATCAATCCTGCATACCAATATTATCTGGTAGTCATTACAGATGATAACCGGTTCCTGATCCAGCTATACGACTTTAACAGAGAATGTATCATGGAGACGCAAAATCACTTTGATATGGCGCAGTATTACCAGTGCCTGTGCAGCGAGATCCAGTCATTTGTGGGTCAATATGCAGTGGGGACAGTTTGTGTTTCCCTCCCCTGTGTGATCAAGAATGGCTGGATCATGGACTGGTATTACAACCGCTCCATGGAGGGGTTTGATATTCAATCCGATCTTGAGCATCGCTTTGGTGTCCATGTTGTTGTCCAGAATGATATGAAACTGACAGTGCTGGGGGCTGCCACGCGTTTGGACGAGAATTTGGGGTTCAATCTTGTTACCGCACAATTTGGGCACAACGGTGTTGGTGTGGGCGAGATGGTCAACGGCCATGTGTTGGAGGGAGCCTCCGGCTTCGCAGGGGAGGTCGGTCACACTCAGGATGTGCGCAAAAACATCATGGGCATCGCCTATCCGGCCAAGATTGTCCGCAATATTATCATCTATCTCAACCCCGATCAAATCATCTTTTACCGCTCCGGGCGGCAGAACCGCTTTTCCGAGATTTTCAGGCAGGCGGTTCGGGAGCTCCCTGCCACCGCCATCCCGGAGTACGCGGTATCGGATGAATACTACGCCGATATCCGTGCCGGACTTTTCCGCAGGGTGGATCAATATGGATATTTCAAAAGAGGAGCAATCGAAAAATGAGTAAACTTTTTAAAGACAAATCGACGCGTGAGATCATCGCCTATTCCTTCCTCCCATTCGGAATGAGCACGATCTACGGAATTGTGGGCACCGCGCTGAACATGTACTTTACAGATGTCCTCGGTCTTTCTCTGACCATGACGAGCATTCTGGTCTCCGTGACCAAGGTGTGGGATGCGGTAAACGATCCGCTCATGGGGATGTTGGTGGATAAGACGCGCACCCGGTTTGGCAAGTGCCGCCCCTGGATCCTGTGGATGTCTTTCCCGATGATCTTGGCTACGGCATTGCTGTTTGCACCCGTGGATTTTGGACAGAACGGCAACTTTGCCTATGCCATCTTTGCCTATCTGCTCTATTACACCGTCTATACGGCGCTCGACATCCCCAATAAGGGCCTCGCGCCCCTCATTTTCCCGGAGGATAAGGTGCGCGTCAAGGCGCTCTCCTGGAGTAATATTCTCGGCTCGCTCGGATCGGTTCTGCCCTCTCTTCTGTTTTTTACGGTGGCAGGCATGTGGGGCCGCGAGGATCAAAAGACGGGATATTTTATGTCGGCGCTCGTCTTTGCCACACTCGGCGCGATCCCAATGTTCTTTTCCGCCTTTGGGTTTAAGGAGAAAATTACCCTGCCACCTCATCGCGAAAAATATATTGAGGGCCTGAAAGTGGTCTTTAAGGATAAAAAGTTTGTCATTTTGACAATTGTAATGTTCTTCTCCTCGCTGGTCAATATCGGTTCCATGTTCCTGCCCTATTTTGCCAAGTGGAACTGTATTGGCGTACTGCCGATTGAAGAGTTGTGCAACTGGATTGAGCAGACGTTTGGATTCTCCGTGCAGCTGACCAGCGAGGGGCTGCTCACACCGCTCCTGCAGATCGGCAGCGGCGCCTCCTATATGCTGTCCATGGCGCTGGTCCCGGTATTCCTCAAGCGGATGGACAAAAAGACCCTGTGGATCGGCACTTCCATCGTGGGGATTGTGGCGGATGTTATTTGTTTCGTCACGGGCGTCTGGATCGTGCCGTACAATACCTTCTCCGGTGCAGTCGTCTACATGCTTCTGCGCTTCTTCACCAACTTCCCCGTGGGTATTATGACTGTCTTGACGGTTGCGATGTTCTCCGATGTTGTCGAGGATATCGAGATGCGCACCGGTAAGCGACTGGAGGGGATGGTCTTCTCCTTCCAGAGCATGATCAGCCAGATCTCCGTCGCCGTACTCAACGCGTTGCTGCTCCAGATTGTCGATGCATTCGGATATGATGCTGCGGTAATGACAACAATCTCGAATGACCTGACCCAGCCGCTGATCCAGAGCACGACCCAGTCCGCGATCGTAAATGGGATAGACTATACGCTATTGCTGAATGTAATCTTTTTCCTGCTGACGGCGTTCGGAGCGATCGGTCTGCTGCTCCAGTCGGTCACCATGTTCTTCTATAAGTTCGATGAAAAAGCACAGGCCGCCAAGCTGAAGGCGTTCCGCGAGGAAAAGGCCAGACGAGAGGCGGAGGAACTCAACGAGCTGTATGCGAAAGCACAGGAATCTGCCGCTTCCAAAGAAAAAACTACGGCAAAACAGCGTGGTAAAAATTGAATCCTCTCATTCTGGAAAAGGAGACCGCCACAATGCAGGAAGTACAAACTGGTGATGGCCTAAGATGTTTTTTTTCGATTACGCGGTATCGCCGCGGCCGTAAAATACGCGAACAGGTTTATCCGATGGCGGAGCATATTGCATTGCCGGAACTGGACTTTGCCTGGCGGCACCATATGGAGAGGGAGGGGCGGACGGCAAATGTGTGTACGTTCCGGATTCTGAAAAACTTACCGGGCCGCTCCAGCTTGGGGATTCAGTTGATATTTCAAAACTGGTCGGCTCAGAATTACGTCTTTGCACCC
>USLQ01000019.1 GCA_900555545.1 uncultured Oscillospiraceae bacterium
CACCGCGAAAAATATGTGGCCGCAGGCGGCCCGGACGGCGGGGACGGCGGACGCGGAGGGGACATCATCTTTCAGGTGGATGACAACCTCTCCACCTTGTCAGACTTCCGATACAAGCGCAAATATCACGCCCAGAACGGTCAGGATGGCCAGGGATCACGCAAAAACGGACGTAAAGGCGAACCGCTTGTCATCCGTGTACCGCGCGGCACAGTAATCCGTGAGAATGAGAGCGGCGCCGTGATGGCCGATATGTCCCAGACCGACACCTTTACCGCAGCTAAAGGTGGGCGCGGCGGATGGGGCAACACGCATTTTGCCACACCGACCCGCCAAGTGCCACGATTTGCCAAAAACGGCACCCCCGGTGAGGAGTGGGAGGTTCGGCTGGAGCTCAAGCTGCTGGCAGATGTCGGACTGGTTGGATTCCCGAACGTAGGCAAGTCCACCCTGCTATCCGTCGTCAGCCAGGCCAAGCCCACAGTGGCAGACTACCACTTTACCACCCTTTCCCCCGTGCTCGGCGTCGTCACCTTGGGAGAAGGGACCTCCTTTGTGATGGCGGATATCCCCGGCCTGATCGAGGGGGCCAGCGAGGGCGTTGGGCTCGGCCACGAGTTCCTGCGCCATGTAGAGCGCTGCCGCCTGCTGGTGCATGTAGTGGACGTAGCGGGCAGCGAGGGGCGCGATCCGATTGAGGACTTTGAGACAATCAACCGCGAGCTGCGCAGCTTTAATGAAGAGCTCGCCTCCCGCCCGATGGTCGTGGCTGGAAACAAGATCGATCTGGCCGACGAGGAGCAGGTGGAGCGCTTTAAGCAATATGTGACAGAGCGCGGCTATGAATTCTATCCCATGATGGCGGCTATCGCCGAGGGGACGCGCGATCTGATCAACGCCCTGGCGGCCAAGCTCGCCAAGCTGCCGCCCATCCGCACCTATGAGGCGGAGGAAATCCCGATCGAAACACTGGAGAAAAAGAGTGCCAACGGCTTTACCATCACCGAGCACGACGGCGTCTACTTTGTGGAGGCGCCGTGGCTGGTGCCAATCCTGGCACGTGCGGATATGGACGACTACGACTCCCTGCAATATTTCCAGCACGTACTGGAGAAGAGCGGTATTATCGACGCCCTGCTCGCGCGCGGGATGCAGGAGGGTGACACCGTGAGCATCTATGATCTGGAGTTTGAGTACATTCCGTAACTGGACTCAAGGGGGATTTATCATTGGATAACTTATCGACAGGGTTTAACGATGCACATACGTACAGTCCCCTGACGCTCGCCTTTTTGGGCGACGCCGTCTTTGAGCTGATGGTGCGCAGCAGCATCACCCAAAAATGCAACAGGCCCGCTGGGGCGCTGCACCGGGAATCCGTCCGGCGGGTATGTGCGCGAGCGCAGGCGGCCGGATATGAGCGGATCCGCGGCCTGCTCACGGAGGAGGAAGAGAGCGTTTTCCGCCGCGGGCGCAACGCAAGCCCCTCCCACTCCCCCAAAAATGCCTCCGCCCAGGACTATCACTACGCCACAGGGCTGGAGGCCCTGTTTGGATACCTCTACGTCAAAGGAGACTTTCAGCGCCTGCAGGCGCTGTTTTCCGCCATTGAAAGCGGAGATGAGGAGGAGATCAAATGAAAAAGACAGATCTGAAAGGTAAATTCACCAAGGAGGCTGTTAAGGGCGGGGCGATCGACATGCTGTTTTGGATCGCCGGCTGTTCCTGCTACGCCTTTTCCACAGCGATGTTCACTGCCCCAAACCACATTGCCGCCGGCGGAGCGACAGGTCTGGCCATCGTGCTCAACTACGTGGTTCCACAAATCCAGATTGGTACTTGGAGCTTTATCATCAATATCCCGCTCTTCATCCTGGCATGGCGGGTCATCGGGCTCAAGTTCATTTTCCGCTCCGCGATTGTAACGGCAATGCTCTCTTTAATTATCGACCTGTTTTCGCTGTTTATCCCCGCGTACACGGGCAATCCGCTGCTGGCCGTAGTATTTGGCGGCGTGTGTAACGGCACCGGGCTCGCCCTGATTTTCCTGCGTGGCGCAACCTCCGGTGGTTCCGATATTTTAGCCCGTGTGCTGCGCACCAAAATCCAGTATATCCCCATGGGCCGAATGATTCTCTTTATCGACTGTATTGTCATCCTGATCTCCGGATTTGTATTCAAGAGCCTGGAGAGCGTACTGTATGCGCTGATCGTGGTGTTTATCTCCTCCAAGACGATCGACTCCATCCTTTACCGCACCGGCAGCGGCAAGCTGCTCATGGTCGTGACGGACAACGCGCGCAAGATGTCCGACGCCATCACCTCGGAGATGCACCGCGGTGTGACGCTGCTGCCTGTGCGCGGCGGCTACACCGGCAAGGAGAAGAGTATGTTGATTATCGCCGTGCGCAACAACCAGGTCTCCACCGCCTACCGGATTATCCATGAATTTGAGCCCAAACCGTTTATCATCATCAGCGACGCCGGCGAAATCCTGGGCGAGGGGTTCAAGCGCAGCCTGGATTGACGCGGCACTTGCACTTTCCCCTGTAATATGGTAGTATATTAGGCGTGTTTGAATCAGGAACAGGAGGTCTAAGCATGTCAGGACATTCTAAATGGAGTACTATTAAACGCAAAAAGGAGAAAACGGACAATCAGCGCGCCAAGGTTTTCACCAAGATCGGCCGTGAGATCTCCGTCGCCGTAAAGGCGGGCGGGCCCGATCCCAACTCCAACTCCAAGCTGAAGGATATTATCGCCAAGGCAAAGGCGAACAACGTGCCGAACGATAACATTGACCGCATTATCAAAAAGGCCGCCGGCGAGGGCGGAGCGGACAACTACGAGGAGATCGTCTATGAAGGCTACGGTCCCTCCGGTGTGGCTGTGATCGTGGAGACGCTCACAGATAACCGCAACAGGACTGCCGCCGACGTCCGCCACTACTTTGATAAGTATGGCGGGAACATGGGCCAGACAGGCTGTGTCAGCTTTATGTTCAACCGCCAGGGCGTCATCGCCATCGAGAAAGAAGACCTGGATGAGGAAAAGGTGATGGAAGATGCGCTGGAGGCCGGGGCAGTCGACTTCCTGACGGACGGCGACGTGTTCGAAATCCGCACCGAGCCGAACGATCTGGGCGGTGTGCGCGACGATCTGGAGGCCAAAGGGTATGCATTCGTCTCCGCAGAGGTCGAATATATCCCCACTACATACACCAAGCTTACCAATGAGGACGACATCGCCAACATGAACAAAATGCTGGAAATGATGGAGGACAACGACGACATCCAGGATGTGTGGCACAACTGGGAGAACGACGACGAATAAGAGTCCTTATCACGCCTGTGGAATTTCAAAATTCCGCAGGCGTTTTTTCTTGAACTTTAGGGCGCAAAGCCTTATACTGATACCAAAGGGGATGAGAAAATGAAAAAGAGAACCATCCGCACGGATTTTAAAGTGGACGAACTACACCCGGGAATCTACCGGATCAATGAGTTTGATGTGGCCAACTGCTACCTGATTGTGGGGCAAGAGCGTGCGCTGCTGATTGACACTGGCACCGGGATCGGCAATATCGGCGCCGTTGTGCGCGGGATCACAAGCCTGCCGGTTGATGTGGCTGCCACGCACGGCCACCCGGATCACATGGGCGGAAAAAACTGGTTTACCCACTACTATATCCATCCGGACGACGAAAAAATGAGCCGCAAAATCTCCCCCGCTCTGCGGGCCGGGCTGTTGCTCTTCCAAGGGGTCGCGCGTAAAAAGTACAGCATCAGCCTGAGAGATCTGGCCAAAGGAGACCATATCGCTGAGCCCCGTCTCATGGATGAGGGGCATCGGTTCGAACTGGGCGGCCGAACGGTGGAGGTCTACCATACACCCGGACATACGCGCGGCTCCGTAATATTCAAACTTGTTGAGGATCAAATCGTGTTCAGCGGGGATGATGTCAACCCGTTTTTATTTCTCTTCTTGCCCGGCAGTACCACTGTGCGCAATTGGATTCCCGGCGCGGAGCGCATTCTTTCACTCAGCGAAGGGTGCACGAACTACTGCGGGCATGGGGCGGACCCTATTCCCCCGGAGCAGATTTGCGCTCAAATCCGGCTGGCAAAGGAGCTTGTCCGCCGCGGGAACCGCTTCCCATTGCCGTTGCGTATTGCCAAATGCCCGGACGCCGAGGCTCTGATCTTCTACCGCCCCGCACACGTGAAATAACAAAAAAAGCGCCGCATATACCCATGCGGCGCAAATGATTTTTATTTGGAAGGTTCCTCCTCTTTATAGGTGGAGATATACCCCTCTGCGGAGAAACGCTCCCCCTTGATCGCGTAGCTCACACGATCCTCCTCCGTGATGGGGCGCAGTACGCGGCACGGTGCACCCACAGCGACGACGTTCGGCGGGATGTCCTTGGTCACGACGCTCCCCGCGCCGATAACGGAATTTTCCCCAATCGTCACACCGGGCAAGATCACCACGTTGCTCCCGATCCAGACGCGGTCTCCGATGTGCACCGGGGCGGAAAACTGATCGCCATGCGGGCGCAGCTCCGGATGTACCGGGTGGCCCGTCACACTGATGGTCACATTCGGGGCAAACATGACGTCATTGCCAATATAGACGTCGATATCGTCGACAATCACCAGGTTGAAATTGGCATAAAAGTGATCCCCTACGTGTACGTTACAGCCATAAGACATGTGGATGGGCGGCTCCACATAGACGCCTTCCCCCACCTCGGCAAACAGTTCCCTCAGGATTGCACTGCGCCGCTTTTCCTCATAGGGGCGGGAATGGTTAAATTCGTACACAAGCTCCCGTCCGCGCATCCGTTTATCCGCAAATTCTTCCACGTCGTAATCATTATAGAGCTTCCCGCTATTCATGACTTCCCGGATATTCAAACTCCCCTGCCTTCTTTCATCTGTTATTGGTTCCCTTTCATCTTATCACATATGACCATTAGATTCAACAAAAAAGGAACGCAACCGAATGATGCGATACACAATACAAGCACCGGGCAGTTGACAAGTACGTTCCACCTGTTTGAAGTGATCTACCAGCTGATGACACCTAAATGCTCCAGCAGGATCTTTAGGCCAATCAGGATCAGCACGATACCTCCAACCAGCTCTGCGCGGGACTTGTACTTGGCACCCAGGTAGCTGCCCGCCTTGACTCCCACAAAGGAGAGGATGAACGTGACAATACCGATGATAGCAATGGCAATCCAGATGTTCACCGACATAAAGGCGAACGTAATGCCCACCCCCAGTGCGTCAATACTGGTGGCAATCGCCAGCGGCAACATGGCCTTCACACCAAAGGAGGCGTTGACTTCATCCTCCTGCTTGCGCGACTCGCGGATCATATTGATTCCGATCAGCGCCAGCAGCACAAAAATAATCCAGTGATCAATGCTGGTGATGAAGCGCTCAAAAGCGGAGCCCAGCAGATAGCCGAGCAACGGCATCAAAGCCTGAAAGCCCCCAAAATACAGGCCTGCAATCACAGAGTGCTTCACCGTCGCCCGCTGCACGGAGAGTCCCTTGCAAATTGCAACGGAAAATGCATCCATCGCCAGGCCGACTGCGATCGTGAACAGTTCCCAAATTGCCATACATACTTCCCCCAGTTATGAGTTTACAAGAATAATATATTACCACAGCCGCTTTCCGACTGTCAACGCCTTTTTTCGATCAATTCCGTTGGTAATTTACCGCTGCCCCCCTGCCAGCTGGCATCCTGAAAGGAGTTCATGATGAGAGAAGAAATATTTTCGGACATACTCCGTTTTTTTGAGGGAAGAAGCCATGAATATGCACTATACCAACTATTGGAAGAAAAAATTCTATCACAATTTCCAGTGGAACGGATCCGCGTGCAAAAGACACAAATCTCCTTTTGGGCCCGCCACCCATTTGCTATCGTATCACTACGCCGGAGCAGTGGATGGCCCAAGCATTGCATCACACTCACCTTCGGCCTGGACTACCGGCTGGATTCCCCACGGATCGCCCAATCCGTGGAGCCCTACCCTAACCGCTGGACGCACCATGTGCCCATCAGCAGCCCAGAGCAAATTGACGGTGAACTGCTCGGGTGGCTCGACGAATCCTTTCAATTTGCAGAATCCAAACGGCGGTCCTCATCCCCCGCTATAAACATTAATATATTATAAAATATAAAAATTATATTGAATTTTTTTAACGATATCGTATAATGATACATAGAATCTATCGAAGGAGGGAGAATGGATGAAAAAGAAAGAAAACACAAATCCGCTTCAGGCGAGCTCCAAGGTCAGTATCAAAATCTGGATCCCGCTGATCCTGTTTGGCCTGATCGGCCAGGTGGCGTGGACGGTAGAGAATATGTTTTTTAACGTCTACGTCTACAACACCATCACCGGCGATCCAAACGTGATTGCAAACATGGTGGCCTTCAGCGCCGCCACCGCCACAATCACGACACTGCTGATGGGGCTGCTCTCCGACAGGCTGGGTAAGCGTAAAATTTTCATCTGCGGCGGCTATTTTATCTGGGGCTTTACGACCCTTGCCTTTGCCTTTATCACGGTGGACAATACGGCCAAGCTCGTCGGCGCGGCGAGCGCCGTCACCGTCACGGGCATTATCGTCGTGGTAATGGACTGCGTGATGACGTTCTTCGGCTCCACGGCCAACGACGCGTGCTTTAACGCCTGGGTCACGGATGTCACCGTGCCGGAACAGCGCGGCAAGACGGAATCCGTCCTCTCAATCATGCCGTTGCTTGGCATGGTCGTGGTGTTCGGTGCACTGGCCCCCTTTACCCAGTCGAACAACTGGAAACCGTTTTTCATCATCGTGGGCGGACTGACGACACTGGCCGGAATCATCGGAATTTTTCTAATAAAAGATCCCCCGCAGCTCAAGCCAGACAAAGGCAACTACTTTGTCAACATCTTCTATGGCTTCCGCCCTTCTACTGTTAAGAACAATACCCTGCTGTATATCGCCTTCTGCGTGCTGGCTGTCATCAGCATGGCGCAGCAGGTCTACATGCCCTACCTGCTCATCTATATTCAAAAATACTTGGGGTATGAGAACTATATCCCTGTGGTTGCAATCGCAGGTGTGATCGCCATTGTCGCCAATCTTGTCCTCGGGCGGCTGATGGACAAATACGGCAAGTACAAATTCCTGATCCCCACCACGGTAATTCTGGCCCTTGGGTTCCTTGGGGTGTACCTGATCCGCGATAAGGGCTCCATGATCGTCTTTGGCGTTGTCGGCGGCATCATGCTCGGCGCGGGCCTCCTGCTGGCCGCGGCGGTCGGCGGCATCATCCGGGACTATACGCCTGACTCCAAGGCCGGGCAGCTCCAGGGGATCCGCATCTTTTTCTCCGTGTTGATCCCAATGGTGACCGGCCCCTATATCGGCGCCGGTGTGATCACGAACACGGGGCTGACCTATGAGGAGCTCGGTCAGGTCAAGCCCGTCCCCACGCCGGAGATCTTCCTGGCCAGCGCCATTGTGATCGTATTCGCCTTTATCCCGATCGCGGCATTCCTGATCGTGCGCAAAAAGAAAGCGCAGCAAAAGGCGGCGGATCCATCACAAACGCCAAATGTTTAAAGGAGCCATCCACACGAGATCAGGAAGTTATTATGGAAAGGACTCGATGCCAACGCCATCGGCGCCCATTGCCGATTTCGGAAATGGCCAGGCGGTTTTCCTGCTCGCCAAGAATGCAAGACGTGCAATATAATAATTAAAGAATGGGGACATGATGAAAATAATAACGGAACGGCTGATTATTCGTGAACTTTGCGAAGCGGATTACCCGGACTTCGAACGAACGCTGAATGATGTTCAGAAGTCTTGTTTTGGAAGCGGAAAAGGATTTTTGAATTGGTTAATTTCGCAATATTCCGCCATGGACATCAAAAATGGATTGATTTCATTTGGGATTTTTGAAAAGGCAACCGGAAAATTTGTGGGTACGATCGGCGCGGGAAAACATGACGATCTGCATGAACCGGAAATATTTTATTATTTATTAGCAGAATATCGGGGATATGGGTTTGCATCAGAGGCGACAAAAGAAGTAACCGGATGGGCGTTGGAAAATTATAATATTCCATATTTAATTGGTACAGTTGCTGTAGATAATGTCCAATCCCAACACGTTTTAGAACGGTGCGGCTATCAATTTATCGATACACGCTCACTTTTGGTACACGCCACAAACGAGCGATTTGATTTTAAGTATTACAGGTATTATAAAACATCATGACATAAAACAAAGCCCGCAGAAACCTCGTTGTTTCTGCGGGCTTTGCTCTACTCCCTAATACGGCTGCCACTTTCGGTTGGCCACTGTTATTCTACGGTGCTCAACCGTTATCCTGAACGTTGTATGGGAACTGGCTGTCATTCAAAATATACTGTTGATAGTTCAGGTTCTGCATCACCTTGACCTGCTCCACATAAAAGACCGGCTGGGTGCTGCTGTCAAATTCCCCAATCTTTTGGCCGTGAGGGCCCCAGCCGTCGCCCGCATCCATCTCCACCGTCAGGCGCAGGAACTCCGGCACCTTGGCCACGCCGCCGCCCATGGAGGCCCAAGTGGCCACACCATCCACATACCACACGTAATACTCCGGCGTCCACTTGAGGGCAAAGGTGTGATAGCCGTCATACAGGTCTTTCCCGGTGTCGAGGATCGCGTCGTCCACCTTGGCAAAGCTGCCGTATCCATCCCACAGCAGGGCGTGGCCCATCCATGTCCTGTTGCGCTGGAAGGCCGACTCATATACGTCAATTTCCGTTCCGTCAAGCCCCTGATGGGAGGGGTTATTTTGATTGACGGACTGGAGCCAGAATGCCGACCACAGTCCGTCCGCATCCGGGAATTTTACTGTGGCCTCAAAATACCCATACGCCTGGGAGAAAAGCTGGGTGGAAGAACCGTCTTCATTGATGCGGCGCGTCTCGATCCCACCGCAGAAGCGGCCGTTTTTGGGGCACTGATCGCAGGTGTGGTTCTGCGTCTCATACGCCATGATCTCCACCTTTCCGTCCCGGAGAGACACTGTCTCCGGGCACCAGTAGGAGGTCTGGTCTTCACTGCCGGTCTGGCTCTCCCACCGGACGTCGTGCGGAGAGTACGTCCAGATATCAGTCGTAATTTCCGCCCCCGGCGTCCCGTCAGCGTTGCGAAGCCTGCCGATCACCGAGGAATCATTGAGCTGTTCCCTGTCAAAGTCGTCCACAAACACGGTATACCAGCCA
>USLQ01000020.1 GCA_900555545.1 uncultured Oscillospiraceae bacterium
GTGGAAACAGCACCGGAATTGTTATTGACCACAGCCGTACGCAGGCCGAGCCTCTTTAGGCTGTTCACACAGTCCACGGCACAGCAGTCAAACTCCGCGCCGCTCCCGACTGTGACAGCCCCTGCACCGATCACCAGCACACAGTCGCGATCCTCCGGAGCCTCGTTTTCAGCATCGGATGTGCTGTAATAATAATGTGCATCCGTCTCAAACTCCGCCGCACACGCATCGGCTGGTTTAAAAGCCGCCATGTGTTCACCGACATCTTGATGTGTGACCGACCTTACGGCAGATGGCGTATAGCCCAATTGATATGCTGCCTCCACATTCTCGATGGTGGGATCGTCCGCCAACTGTTTTACTGCGGCAGTGATGTTTTTCATTTTAACGAGGAACCACTCGTCGATCATGGTAATCTCGTGGATCGCATCCATGGAGATTCCGCGGGCGAGTGCCTCCAATACGGCAAAAATGCGCTCATCATCGGAGGCTTTGATTGCTTCAATCAGTTCCTTGTCTGTCATTTGGCGGAACTTGTTCGCTGTCGGAAGCAACATAGCGCTGTCCACAGAGCGAATTGCCTTCATGAGGGCGGATTCAAAATTGACGCCAAGCGCCATCGCCTCGCCGGTCGCCTTCATTGCAGTGCCAAGCTTATCAGCTCCGGACTTAAATTTACCAAAAGACCACTTTGGCATTTTAACGGCGCAGTAGTCAACCGCCGGCTCACAGATGGCGCTGGAAAACTCAGTGAGCGATGTTTTGATCTGATCCAGTGTGCGTCCAAGGATCAACTGAGCGCAAACATACGCAATCGGATATCCAGTCACTTTTGCTGCGAGCGCGGAGGCGCGGCGGATACTGGGATTGGCCTCCAAGACAGCATATTCCCCACCGTCCTGACGCAGGGCAAACCGAACGTTGCACACGCCATTCACACGCAAGTGCGCCGTAAGATTGATAGCAGCGGCGCGCAGGGCAACAGCCTCCGCGTCGGAGAGCGTCTGGGCTGGAGACAATAATACTGTCGCCCGCATTGATCCCCACAGGATCAACATTTTCCATATTACATACGCTCATGCAGTTGCCATCGCAGTCGCGCATGATAACATATTCAATCTCCTTCCAACCGGAGATGCATTTTTCGATGAGCACCTGATGGAGCAGGGAGATATCCAACTCCTCCTCAATCATGCCCGCAAGCTGATCCCGATTGTAGCACACCCGCTTATCGTGCCCACCCAAAGTGTAGGCCGGGCTTAACATCACGGGATACCCCACGTCCTCCGCAAATCCCGCGGCGGACTCAAAACTGCTCACTACAGCAGAGCGGACATAGGGCTCTCCGATCTCCGTAAGCATATTGACAAAAGCCTGACGATCCTGTACAGAATGGAGCATTGGGGCGTCCACACCGAGCACACTGACCCCGTTGTCATCCAAAAATCCACTGCGCATCAGTGAGAGTGTAATCTCCATGGCCGTATCGCCACCAAAAACCGGAATGACCGCTACGGGTTTCTCCTTGAGGATGATCTTTTTGATCCGCTCAGACTCCAAAGGCTCAATATACACGATATCAGCCAGATCCGGCGACGTCATGACGGAAGAAGGGTTGGAGTTGACCAGAATGGTCTCTACCCCCTCATTTTTCAGCGCTGTAAGTGCCTGGACACAGGCAAAATCATATTCCGTTGAACGGCCGACGATCACAGGGCCGGGACCCAAAATCAAAAGCTTTCCAATCTTTTCTGCCATGGGATTACGCCTCCTCAATGCGTGTAATAAAGTCATCGTAAATCGAACCTGTTCCCGTCAATTCTGCACTATCCACCGGTGTAAACTGATAAGTCTCCCCCGGGTATTGTAACAGCTTTATGGCTTCAATAGAGCCATCATTAACATTGACCATGCTCACTTCCGCCAAAGATGGATCAAGCGATTTATCCGCCACACAATATCCGTGATTCTGTGTGGTCACAAACAGCCGCCCATCCTGCATTCGTTTGACAGGCTGATTCGATCCCCTGTGGCCGCCAACCATTTTTTCAATCTTACCACCCAGAGCAAGCGCCACCATTTGATGGCCTAACCCTATCCCGATAAATGGGAGATTCATCGGCAGAATCTCACGGATATTTTGAATCAGCGAGGGGTTGTCGTCAGGATCGCCGGGGCCGTCCGAAAAGACGACCGCCTGAACCGCACTTTTCTTCAATTCATCAGCAGTTGTACCGGCCGGCATCCGATAGACTGTGCATCCACGGCGTAATAGTGCATCCATCAGCGAACGCGGGGAACCGTAGTCGATCACAGCCACTTTATAGCGGGGATTAGGCGCCAAAAGGACTTCCTGCTTTTCCACAGTGACGGCCTCCACTGCGCCGTGGATCGAGTAACGCCGAATCTCTTCCAGCAGCCGGTTCATCTCCTCCAGTGAATCGGTAATCGCCCCTTTTACATAACCCTTGCCGCGCAGCTTTCTGGTCAAGGCACGGGTATCAACACCGCTGATTCCGATAATACCGAGTCTTTTCAGATAGGCATCCAGCGTCTCACCACGTACATCGGAGGGCGTATCACACCACTCACGGACAATATATCCGTTCGCTACAATATTTCCCGGCCCATCAATCCCCCGGTTCCCGACTAACGGATAAGTCTGAGCCACGATTTGACCATAATAGGTGGGGTCGCTCAGCACCTCTTCATAGGAGGCCGTACAGGTGTTAAATACAACTTCGCCAATTGTAGTACCCTTTTTGCCAACGGAAAAGCCGCTGAAAACAGTCGAATCCTCTAATACGA
Organism: uncultured Oscillospiraceae bacterium; assembly: GCA_900555545.1. GTDB lineage: Bacteria > Bacillota > Clostridia > Oscillospirales > Acutalibacteraceae > Onthovicinus. Next base: position 2,809 of record USLQ01000020.1, read on the forward strand.
GATAAGCTCTTACGGTATGATCGGAACACATGATCTTTTTCTCCCTTCTCTAACGGCCGTTGATTGCACCGTTGATATCATCACGCATCCGGATGACCTCGCGGCGGGCGGCCTGTGCATATTCTCTCTCGTCACAGTTTTCTTTTTTATAGGCGCACATCACGGCGCGGGAGGAATTGACAATTGCCCCCAGGCCCTGTGCATCAAAAGCGCCGGTCAGGCCCTGAGCGCCTCCGCCCTGTGCGCCATATCCCGGTACCAGGAAAAAGGTGTGCGGCAGGCGCTGCCGCAACTCCGTAAGCTGTTGCGGATAGGTCGCCCCGACTACCGCGCCAACCCCGCTGTAACCAAATTTACCGACGGACGGCTCTCCCCACTTTTCGCACATATCCCCCATCGCCGCATAGACTGACTCGCCGGATGCAAGCGCGCGGTCCTGCAATTCTCCCGAAGATGGGTTAGAGGTTTTCACCAGTGCAAAAACAGCCTTACCGCCTGATGCGATCAGATCTGCCATCGGCGCAATACCGTCTGTGCCAAGATAGGCATTTACCGTGAGTGCATCGGCACCAAAGGCGCTCATGGGACTACCAAACAAATCCGTACTGCCCAGATGCCCGGCTGCATAGGCCTCCATGGTGGAGCCGATATCATTCCGCTTACCATCCGTGATGACATACATCCCCTTCTCGTGGGCGTAGGCAATTGTCTCATGCAATGCGCGAACCCCCTCCCAGGAATACATCTCGTAATAGGCACACTGCGGTTTAATTGCAGGGACCACATCACAGATGGCGTCAATCAGCCCCTTATTAAAGGTCAAAATTGCATCCGCCGCAGCCTCAAATGTCTTACCATACTTTTGAACGGATTGCTCCTTAATAAAAGCGGGAATGTAGTCGAGCTTTGGATCCAGACCCGCCACACTTGGCTTATTCTTCTCCCGGATTTTTTCAATCAACTGATCCATTGACATTTGCTTTATTCCTCCTGATCCTCGAATACAACCGTTCCACCCAGGAAGGTATACTTTACCTTTCCACATAACTCCATCCCGTGGAACGGTGTGTTTTGTGATTTTCCATGCAATTTGGTCCGATCCACTGTGAATTGCACCCGCGGATCGTAAATGACAAAATCGGCAACAGCTCCCCGACGGACAGTTCCCGGCGTAATTCCAAGGATCTTCGCCGGCTTGGCCGACATGAGTTCTATCAAGCGGGACATGCTGATAATCCCCTTGTTTACCAGATAGGTAATCCCGGCCGCTAAGGACAGTTCCATGCCCACCACACCGTTCGGCGCTGTGAGGAAATCAGCCTTTTCCTCCGGGCTGTGCGGAGCATGATCTGTGGCTATTGCATCAATCACACCGCTGCGCAGCGCATCCCGCACTGCTAAAACGTCCTCCTGCGTACGGAGGGGCGGGTTCATTCGAAAGTCCGCATTGCGGCTAAGCAGCTGTTCCTCGTCAAAGGCGAAATAGTGTGGACATGTCTCTGCTGTAACTTTGACGCCATCTTTTTTTGCGTTGGCAATCATTTCAATACTCGCGCGGGTACTCACATGGCAGATATGGACAGGCCGTTTTAATGAACGGGCAAGCGCAAGTTCGCGAGCTGTGCCCACATCCTCTGCGGCGGCTGGAATTCCCCTGACCCCTAAGGCGCGGGAAACAGTTCCCTCATTGATAATCCCACCGGCGGAGAGGGTCGGCTCTTCACAGTGCGCCAAAACAGGAACACCAAGCTGGTGGCACTTTACCATGGCCTGCGCCATCAGCGCTGCTGTGCGAACAGGGACGCCATCGTCCGAAAATGCCATTGCACCGCCCCGTTGAAGCGCCTCGAAATCCACCAGCTGTTCGCCCTTTTCTCCCACGGTGATCGCTGCGACCGGATAGACGCGAGCATGAACCTGGCCAGACTGCTTTACAATATATTGGAGCGTCTCAACATTGTCACAAACCGGATTAGTATTGGGCATGGCGGCGAAAGCCGTTACCCCTCCTGCTGCCGCAGCCTCGCCCGCCGTGATTAGATCCTCTTTATACGTATAACCTGGGTCCCGGGTGTGCACGTGCAGATCAACCAGACCGGGAGACACGCATGCGCCACCGGCATCGATGACGCGTGCACAACTCTCTCCGTCAATCCAGGGCGCAACGTCAGAGATGTATCCGTTCTCTATCAAAATATCCGCCATAAATTCATGCTCGTCCGGATTGACGACACGCGCATTTTTAATTAAAATCCGCTCATCCATTTGCCATAGCTCCCTTCTGAAGAAAAGGCAGAATCGCAAAAGGCGTCGTCTCCGCGCCTTTTGCGATCAAAATTACTGTTGTACTTGGGGCGTAGTGCTCCCCTCCGCAGGAACACCACCGCACTGTGTGCAGACAGCCGGCTCCTTCCCCTTGACATACCAGCCCTTCTGCTTGCTCGTGCACTTGTCGGAGGCCAACAGTCCCGTCACAGTGCAATATTCCTTCTGTTCAGATTCCTTGGACTTGGTAAATGTCTTGGCATCCTTGCCCTCATGAATCCGATCCATTACATTCTTAAAGATCTTGTTAGGAGATGAGGTGCTTCCCAAATTTTCCGGAACATCGTAACCATACCAGACAGCACCCACATAGTAGGGCGTCCCACCGCAGAACCAACGGTCCTTGTTATCGTTTGTCGTACCGGTTTTGGCAAAAGTCTGGAACCCGCTTACCGCATACCCATTACCGGTCCCTCCGCTGACAACCGTCTGGAGCAGTTCATTCATTACGTCGGCTGTGCCAGCGCTGATCGCCTGGTGGGATTCGCTCTCAGTCTCCAGATAAATCTTTTTACCCGTTCGGTCTGTCACCTTATAGTAACAGTATGGCTCATAATATACGCCGCCATTACCAAACGTTGCAAATGCAGCCGCCATGTCAAGCGGGCTGACACCATAATAAGTAGATCCCATTGCAAGCGGAGACCAATCCTTGTCATTGGAGTGGAGTGGCAAAGCAAAATTGTTTGTTGCGTATTCATAAGAGGTATCCAACCCAATTGTATCCAGTACACGGCCCGCAATCATGTTGATCGAGTGCTGTAAACCATATTGTACCGTCATCTTGCTACTGGAATAGCCGCCGCCGGCATTCTGTTCCGGCCAGAGTTCGCCGTATTTATAAATTGGGGAATCCTCATAGATGGACGACCAGTAAATCTTACCCGTATCAATTCCCGGCCCGTAGACGGAAAGCGGCTTGATGGAAGATCCCATCTGGCGCTGGATATCTGTCGCTCTGTTGAGCCCCCGCCGATCGGTCTTTTCTCCGGCGCCGCCCACCAGGCCGACAATTCGCCCGGAATAGTCCATAACGGCCATACCCGCTTGCGTTCCACTGTGATCCATTCCAGATCGCGAGGTGAACACTTCCTCCATTGCCGCCTGAACGTCGACGTCCACAGCAGTGTAAATCTTCAGGCCTCCGTAGTAGATCATATCGGTCGCCTGGCTCTCTGTATACCCCTGAAGCTGGCAGAGATCATCTATGACCTCATCGATAACATAGTCGACATAATAGCTTTGAACCTCCTGAACTACCGTATCCTGTGTTTCATCGCCGTCCGCCACATAATCCGGGGAGTTTGTAAAGACCATTTTATAATCGACGGCCTCGTTATACTCCTGCTCTGTCAGGTAGCCCTCTTCGTACATCTTTTCCAGGCAGTCGAGCTGGCGCTCCCGGTTATCCTCCGGATTGATCAGCGGATCATACAGGGTGGGCTTTTGTGTAATGCTCACCAGGCAGGCACACTCCGCGGCGTTCAACTCAGAGACATCTTTGCCGAAATAGACCTCCGCCGCCGTTTTGACGCCATAACAGCCTTCACCCAGATACAAGGTGTTCAGATAGGCCTCCAGAATGATGTTTTTGTCATAGTACCGCTCCAGATTGAGGGCCGATAAAATTTCATTATACTTGCGCGAGTATGTGACCTCACGATTGCCGGTCAGGTTTTTGATAAGCTGCTGTGTAATAGTAGATCCGCCCGAATCGGTATTCCGTACAATCACGGAGATGGTACGGAACCAATCCACACCATGGTGCTTGGGAAAGCGCTTGTCCTCCAAGGCAATTGCCGCCTCACCCAACTCATCCGGCATATCATCCAGAGAGACCCAGATCCTGTTTTCCGTCCCGTGGAGCCGTGCGATTTCCACATCCTCGTTGGCTGCATTCTTGCCATAGACGATTGTCGTCTGGTTCTGATTGGCCTTATACTCATCCAAGTTGACCACTAAATCCCCATAGACCACTTTGACCATATTCACACCGACATAGATGACTACGGCAACCGCAGTTAAAACCAGAATGGCCAAAACTGTCAGCAATACTACCTTCAGCGTCCACTTTTTGGTTCCGGCAGAACCGGAAGAAGCCGCCTGTCCGGTTCGCTTTTTTCCAGTATGTGTGGATTGCTTTTTGGAATTTTGACGCATAGACGTTCTCCTCCTGCAAAAGAGTGCGTAAACTGATCCACTCAGTCCAGTCTGTTATATAGATGATTTATTATAACACATATGGTAGATAATGGCAAGAAAATGAAATCCCGACTACAATCTGTATAAGCTACAGTTTAAAGGTCATACTAAAACTAAAACAATCATTATCAGGAGCGTTCAATCATGAAAAAGGACACTTCAAAAGTCAAAGCCATTGCAGGCGGCGTCCTGTTTATCTTGGCAATCATTCTCACTACGCTGACGGTCGCCTTCTATTTTTCCAACAGAGCATCCGCCACTGAGCCATCTGACACAGACAATTACCAATACACCATTGTTGACTACAATGGTAAAGTATCAGTAATTCGCCGAGGAGAGGACACACCCTATGAGATATTTGACACCTACACGGATTCTCTGCCGGAGATTGACCAAGCTGAGTTAAAAAAAGGCGTTCGGATCTATTCGGACGTACAACTGCAAAAGGCAATCGAAGATTATACCAGCTGAGCCCCTTCCCGCACAATTCCGTTCTCTGTAATCCACGCAGTAATAAGCGTGTGCGGCGTAATATCGAAAGCTGGATTATAAATCGAAATTTGATCCGGAGCCATACGATCGCGATACCATAACCGTGTAACCTCATCTGCCTCACGGTTTTCAATCACAATTTTCGATCCATCCGAGCAGGAACAATCGATCGTGGATGTAGGCGCACAGACATAGAAAGGAATCCGGAAGTAGCTTGCCAAGATGGCCACTCCAAGTGTTCCGATCTTGTTGGCAGTGTCCCCGTTGGCAGCTACGCGGTCGCAGCCTACAAATACGGATTGAATCCGGCCGCTGGCCATCAGGCTGGCGGCCATATTGTCACACTGCAATGTCGTGTCTACCCCGGCACGGGATAGTTCATACGCTGTCAGGCGTGCACCCTGAAGGAGCGGCCTTGTCTCATCGGCATATACATGCAGCTGCTTGCCCTCCTCACTGGCGGCGTAAATTGGAGCAAGAGCAGTGCCGTAGCGCACGGCGGCAAGACGTCCCGCATTGCAGTGGGTTAGAATGCCGTCCCCGTCTGCAATCAATTGCGCGCCGTTGCAACCAATTCTGCGACAGACGTCAATATCCTCATCCCGGATGGAGCACGCCTCATCATGGAGAATTCGCTTCATATTCTCAACAGATGACCGTGGATGAGTTCGCAATACTCGCTCCATACGATTCAGTGCCCAAGTGAGGTTGACAGCCGTTGGCCGTGCGTGGGCAATGCGTTCCTTTATGGCGAGCACCTCACGCAACCAGTGCTCAGGATCACGCTCTGCCACACGGCAGGCGCAAACATACAAACCAATTGCAGGTGCGCCGCGCACCCGCAGTTTTTGAATGGCCTCAATGATCTCATCCTCCCGGTCAAGCGCGAGGAAACGCTCCTCGTTGGGCAGAAGAGTCTGATCAATGATGACCAGCTTGTTCTCATTTTCATCGAGCGCCACCGTATCGTGAATTTTGGCCATTAAATTCCTCATCTATTTCACCTGCTCCAACGTTTTTTCGATCAACGCACCCAGATTATGTGCGCTCTCTGCCCCCGTCCTGGAAACCTCCTCCGCTGTCACGGGCTGGTCGAGTACACCTGCCGCCATATTGGTGATGAGCGAAAAGACGAGCGTGCGATACCCACAGTGCGAGGCTTGTATCACCTCCGGCACAGTGGACATTCCTACGGCATCCGCCCCCAACAGGCGAAATGCCCGGATCTCCGCAGGCGTCTCAAAGGACGGCCCTGTCGTCCCCAGATAAACGCCATGCTTTAAATCAATGCCAAGATCACTGGCAGCTCGCTCCGCACATGTGATCAAATCAGGTGCATATGCATGGGTCATATCCGGGAAACGGACACCTTCTGAGGCGTTGTTGGGCCCGATCAGCGGGTTGGTCCCCATCAGATTGATATGGTCCTCCACC
>USLQ01000021.1 GCA_900555545.1 uncultured Oscillospiraceae bacterium
TCCATCTGTACGAATCGGTTTTTTCGTCATATGGGGGATATTTTTTGCGGCTTCCCTGGTCGTTTTCTTTCTCCTCCGAGAGCAGATGCCGGAAGAAGTTGCGTCCATGACAATCTATCAATTCCTCTATGCTGTTTGGTGGGTGCCGCTGCTGGATTTTTCGGGGAAACTGATTGCTGTTCCCTTAGAAAACAATATGAAATCGGATATTCCCCCTGCTGATGCGGATTCCGATCCAAGCGGATGTGCTCCCGCCCGATCGGTATGGCAGCTTAGTATGCGTCTCTCCCGAATAACAGAATTCGTGATTGTTCTTTTCTGGTGTCTTCTATTTTTGTGTCAGATCCTGCTTTGGGTCGGCGGCGGAAAGGTATGGCCGTTTTTGGTTACAGTCATCCCCTGGGTGTTCGCATTCCGCTTTAGTGCACGGATTTGCAGGGAGACGAAGGACGTTTCTTGTGCCATTCAAAAGGGGATGCCGTTGCATCTGGCAGTGCTTGCAGGGCTTCTGTGTGGTTCGGTCTACGGAATCATTGCGGCAGATGGGCGGTTTTGGTTCATTTTATTGTCAACTTGCAACTTGGCCTTTTGCGCCTGCTGCCTGATTTCAGGTTTCCTGACCCTACTGGCAACACGTAGGCTCTGGACGGTACAGTCAAGGGGATATCGAATCCTCTGTATTTTCCGAAAACTAACAATAGCCGGTTATTTGATTTTGCTTGTGTTCTCTGTGGTCTCCATGTTTCTGTGGTTCTTTGATACAGAATACTGGACTTCCTTGAGCGGGGCAGCCGTGGTGATGGGGGTAATCGCGCCGCTTCATCTGTTCTTATATCCGGTTTGGTTCCTGCCATATATGGAATTACAGTTTGTTTTCAGATTGTTCCAGATGATTTGTATCCATTCGAGGGAGAATGAGGCGTGGCGGGGGAATTTGTTCACCAAAAAGGGGAGAAATAAAGAAAATGCTTGACAAACGTTGCCCATGGTGTGGTGGGTTGATTGACTATCAAAAGTTGTCGTGGAAAGAGCGGTCGGCAAACGGAGAATTTCCCTTTTATCAGAATGTTTGTCCGCATTGCGGACGCGAATACTGCTTTCGCCATGATACATGGGATCAAGTCCCCAAGATGAAGAATATAACATACCGTCATATGCCGTTGGGGATGCTCATAGGACTGTATATTGTCTGTCTGCTGATCGGAATATTTGCGCGGGAGTGGAAACAGGTTGTACTTTCCCTTGGAGTTGGGATTTTGTTTTTTCTGCTATGGCTTTTAATCGCCAAAAGCCGACGCCCGACTTTCCTTCCCTGCCGGAAAAGCCCAACGGACGAAGAACAGTCGCGGGAGCCCGGTTATTCCTGTACGGCGGCATTTATATGGAACAACGACGCCGATGTGGATTCATACGGAAAACCCTACATTCTCGACTATTCCATCATCCCCATCTGCCTGCTGGACAGTGATGGGAAACCGGCCAGCCGCATCTGGTGTATCGCGTGTGACCGCGTGAAACAACCCAAGGGCCGCCGTCAGGAGATTTCCTTTCACTTTGTTCTGCCCGAAGCACCCAAGGACCAATTGCGGGTAGGGGGGCGCTTTGTGGCGTTTAACCACGAAAACCCTGCGGCTGAGGGAGAAATCCTGCGTGTGGAGAGATATTACTGACGGTGGGCAATAGGCGCTACCTTGCCTGCACAAAAAAGGCGGAGCCAACAGCTCCGCCTTTTTGCATGTATGATTTGATTGGCGCTGTATCAGCCGACCTTTTTGCCGTCCTTTAATTTGATCTTGCCGAGCATCGGGACCTTCATGACGCCCTCGCAGGTGTCGCCGTTAAAGGTCAGCTCGCTCTCAATCTCCTTGCCGGGCAGCAGCTCCACCGTGCCGGTCGCGCGCAGGGTGTTGCCATCCTCGCGGATATTCTTGATCTCGAACTTGGGGACAGGGCCGTCCATGATAATATCCAGCCCGTACTGGCCGTTGTTATCCGTGATCTTAAATTTGACGTCCCCTTTAAAGAACATCGTATCCACCCTGCACTGCCATGTACCGATTCCGATCATTGATGCCACGCTCCTTTAAAAAATTGGGCGGCGGGTTGCACGCTGCCCGACGTTATTATATGACTGCTTTTTTCACTTGGTCACTGCTTTATTATATCGAAAGCGAGGAAAAAAGTCAATTGAAATCCGTGCATATTTCATTAAAAATGAGAAAACATAAATGCTTTTATTGACAATCATAATAAAATGCAATATTCTAATGATGAGTGAAAGGGGGAAATCCAATGATTACCGCAAAAACGACATTTAAAGAGATCTACCGCACGCCGGTGGGCCACGATATTCTGGAAAAGGGATTGTACAGTGTGGGGATCCCGGCCCGTCTGCTCGAATCCACGCCGCTGGGTAAGCTTTCCCTTGAAAAGCTGCAAAAGCTCACCTTGGGCAAGGTGAATGAGCGCTTCGTCCGCGCCATGCTGGATCTGCTCAACAGCGAAAAGGACATCCCGGCGCCCGACGATGGGAACATCACGCACAAGTGGTGGAAGGAGGCCGTGTTCTATCAGATCTATCCGCGCTCCTTTAAGGATTCCAACGGCGATGGGATCGGCGATCTGAACGGTATTTATGAAAAGCTCGACTACCTCAAAGACCTGGGGGTGGATGCCATCTGGTGTTCGCCGGTCTATGATTCCCCAAACGACGATAACGGCTATGATATCCGCGATTACAGGGCAATCATGCAGGAGTTCGGTACCATGGAGGACTTCGACCGCCTGCTTGAGGGGATCCACGCCCGCGGAATGAAGCTCATCATGGATCTGGTCATCAACCACTCCTCCGACGAGCATGAGTGGTTCCAGTCCGCGCTCAACGATCCCAATTCCAAGTATAAGGACTACTACATCTGGCGCAAAGGGGAACCGGACACGCCGCCCAACAACTGGGATTCTATTTTTAGCGGCCCCGCATGGAACTATTACCCGCAAAAGGGGGAGTGGGCCATGCACCTGTTCAGCGCCAAGCAGATGGACTTTAACTGGGATAATCCGGAATTCCGCCGCGACATTGAGTCGATGGTCAACTGGTGGCTGGAAAAGGGGATCGACGGTTTCCGCCTGGATGTCATCAGCTTTATCTCCAAGAAAAACGGCCTCCCGGACGGGAACGAGCTTGTCGGGACGCTGATGGGATTCAAGGGCGTGGAGCACTATTTCTACGGCCCGCACCTGCACGATTATTTAAAGGAGCTCCGCCGGGAGACATTCGGCAAATACGATGCCTTTACTGTCGGCGAGTGCCAGGGTACGGGGCTGGAGATGAGCAAGCTGATGACGGGGGACGACCGCGGGGAGCTGGACGTTGTATTCTCCTTTGACCACTTAGAAAACCCGGGCAAACAGCGCTTTGATGACTATCGCTTTGACCTGCGGCCCATGGCGGACAATCTGGCACAATGGCAGACAGCCATTGCTGGCCGACCGTGTTCTTTGACAATCACGACAACCCGCGCATGATCTCCAAGGTGGATCCGGATGGCGCCTACCGCTATGAGATCGCCAAAGCGCTCGCGGTCATGCAGATGACACTCAAGGGGACGCCGTTCATCTACCAGGGCCAGGAGCTTGGGATGGTCAATACGGTTTTTCATTCAGTCGACGATCTGCGCGACGTGGAGAGCCTGAACCTGTACAAACAGGAGCGGGCGAAGGGGAAGAGCGCACAGCAGGCGTTCGCCAAGGTGTGTGCCGGATCACGCGACCATGCCCGCACACCGATGCAGTGGACAAATGGGAAAAACGCCGGATTTACTACTGGTGAGCCGTGGATTGGCGTCAACCCGGACTATATCCATTGTAACGCGGCAGAGGAGGCGCTCAGCCATGACTCCGTGCTCAGCTTCTACCGCAGGCTGATCGCCCTGCGCAAAGCAAATGCGCCGCTGATTTACGGCAACTTTGTGCGCGTCAATGCGGGGCGGGACTACTTCTGCTATCGCCGCACCATTGGAAAGGAGTCCTTCTATATCGAGATCAATCTGACCGGCAAGCGGAAAAAACGCCCCTCTCCGGTGGAGGAGATGGAGCTTTTGGTTTCAAATTACGCTACGCGTTCAGAACAGCTGCGCCCCTATGAGGCGAACATCTATCGCGTTGTAGCTCAATAACGGGCCAAGACAGCAGAATCCCGGAGGCCAGTGCCTCCGGGATTCTGCTATGCGTTTTCTCCGGATCCCGTCAGATGACGGGCAAACTGTTTTAGCTCCTCCGGGGTGTTGAACTCCACCCCGGATTGCATGATCCCCTCCTGGACGGATTTGGGGAGTGCGTTGAAGCAGGCGTCCAGCTCCGGATTTTTGCTGAAGAAAAAGGCTTCTGCCATCAAAAACACCTCCGCTCTTATTATGGGCGGGGGCGCCTTGTTTAATTCCAGAATTCAAACAGCATGGCAAATTTGTTATAGACGATCTCCTGATAGGGGTTGGAACTAAAGGTATTCTCGCCGCGCGGCCACTCCGTCATCACACTTGCCATATTCCCCAGGAAGCAGAGAACTGTGCAAACGATCATCGCATTGCGTAGCAGGTGCTTGATCCGCTCGCTCTGGATCCGGTTGTAGAAGTACAGGCAGATCGCCAGCGTGGCAAAGAGCATCTGCCAGCCAAAGTCGACATTGTACCGCATGGCGTGGCCACTCTCCCAGGTGGAGGCGATGATGATCACGGGGATGATCACACAACCTACACCGCCCAGCAAAAGGGCGCGCAGGCGATTTTCACGATCCATTGTTTTGAGCGCCCGCGGAGCGAACAGGAGGGCGAACATCGGCAGAAGAGCCCAAAGGTCATCGGATTTTGCGAGTACTCAAAATAGTAGAAGCCGGTCGTCCCAAACCACTCGTTGCTGCACGTGATAAACGGGAAACTGGAGCTCAGCCCCGGCAGATTAAACAGGAAGTTGTAGATGCTGATCCATGCGAGAGACGGGTGGAATTCCGCCTTGGTAAAGTCGCTGACCGTCAGGGAGTACTGAATCCCGAAGTCGAATGGGGAGCCGAAGCGGATAAAGTTATACGCCATCTGAAGCACCGCAAAGAACACGTACGGGATCAGCGCGGCGGCCAGGAATTTGATCACATATCCGCTCTTTTTGGCCGGCGCATCCTCTGCCTTCCAATATTGACGGAATGCGAAAAACAGGAAGAACAGCATCGCCACTGCGTACAGGGCAAATGTCGGCCTTGAGAGCACGGCGAGGGAGACAAATACGGCGGAGAGCGCCAGCTTGTAGAGCTTGATCTTCTCCTTGCAGAATACGTTGGAGGAGAGGGTGAAATACAGCCCGATTACAAAGAACATGAGTCCTGCCGCCTCTGCCGCCTCATAGAATTTGGGGCGGAACATGCAGAATACCATTCCGGAGGAGCACAGCAGCATAAACTGACCGCACACGGCGAGGCCTGCCGGTGTCTTTGGGAACCAACGCTTGAGTACCTCATGCCAGCACAGGGAGAGGAATACTGTGGCCAGCATGCAGAAAATCAGGATGGCGTTCATGCACGGCAGGTAAGTTCCCGTAATCAGCCGGAAGGGTAAAAACAGCACCAGTACCGGCGCGATCCCGTAGTAGGAATAGTATTTTCCGTCAAAGAGCAGGTGATCCCAGCTGTATTGGACTCCCTCATTGGTCCGGGCGCCCCAGTCATAGGGGTTGTCCATGGCCAGCAGTTCGTCGCTCGGCTCGGCCAGCAGCGAAGCCTGTCCGTGCATAAAGGCATCCGGGAGCTCCTTGGACAGTTGATCCAGAATCGCCTTGTTATTGTAGTAAAAGGGATCGCCCACGTAAACGCCGTAGATGAATACAATCGTCCCGATAAAGAAGGAGGCGGTCAGTACGTTGGCCAGGATGTGCTTGGTGCTCATGGCGTTGTAAGGCTGCGCCATGCACGGCGCCTTGGAGACAAAATAGATAGCGGCCGCAATCACCAGAAGCAGCAGGATGCGCACCACGGAAAAGTGCATCGGCACCGTCTCATTCAGGTCGAGGGAGCGGATCACAACGCGCTGTCCCTCTTCGATATGCAGGGTGTAGCGGATTGTATTCACGTCCTCCGAGTAGGAGGTCACCTTGTAGTGGCTGCGCGGGACGGTCTCGACCATTTTGCCCACATCTGAATTGCGGTACAAGTTCTCCCGCGTCGCGTCGGAAAAGAGCAGGTCATATTCCATTACCCGCTGGGGCAGGTCCATATCCAGCTTGACGGTGCGCACGGGGATATTGATATCGCGGAATTCGATAGAAGGGTTGTCCGCCGTCGCCTCAAAGGTATCTGTTGTCCCTTCCACAAGTGTCAGATGTACCGTCCAGGAGTCGATGGAGGCAATGCTTTTCTCCTCATACCTGTTCCCCAAGGTCAGATAGGTCTGATAGTTAAAGACGAACAACTCGGCCAGAATCAGAACGGCCAGCGTAATCATCAGAAAGCGGCCAAACCGTGCCAGAAATGGGGAGCGGATTTTTAGCGGATTTTGCCTGCTGGCCGCCGGATTTGCGTGCCTTTTTTCTCGTTTACTCATAGGGCGAAGTCCTCCGGATCAAACTGTGGTAGGGTTGCCTGGGGCATTGGTTCCCGCTTGAGCGGGTCATAGGCAAACTTTTTACAGTGAAAGTCCGGCTTGGGCAGCCCGTACTTTTCACATAGGATGTCCCCCAGCGGAGAGATCCGCCCGTGGCGGCAGTACCGGCACTGGGGGTCAATATTTTTGTTGTACAGTTCCTTTTTCATGGTGCCTCCCATTCCGGCCGGGCTACAGCGCTCTTTTCTCTGCGTGGCCGCATGGATATTCAATACGCTCTATCATATCATGTTTTGCGTTTTATATCAACCTCGTTTATTACCACCAGGCCCATAAACAGCAACGCGGCACAGGCGGGAATGCTGACACTGAGCCCGGCATGATAGAGCGGTTCAAACCCGGCGGCGGTCTGAATATAGCTGGGGAACATCCGGCAGAGCAGTGCGCAGACGGTCCCGCTGACTGCGGCGGACACAGCACGGGAGAGGAGCAACTGCCACATGGATACCCCGCACCGGCGCGCGCCGGGTGTCAGTTGGCAGATAACGCACAGTCCGGAGAAGGAGAGCATGGCGGAGAGAACGGCGGGCGGCGCACGATGCGCAGCGGCGGCACAACCGGATGAGATCTCCAGTACATAAGTAATAGCATCGTACCAGGCGCCGGGCATTGGAATCAGGCGGATCAGATTCCCGGCGGCGCAAAAGAGCAGTACCCACGCACAGATGTTGACCATTGCCTTTACGGCTGAGGAGACGGCTGTGGTCATTGCATCTGTCAACGGCAGTGGTTCAACCGGCCTGATCTGCTGTTTTTGGACCGGTGTCCGCTCCGGCAAAAAGCGCACTGCCACACCCATCGCCAGCACGGAAACTACTCCAGAGGCGTATAGGAGAACCCCTGTGTGTGCACTCCCCATCATGCCCGCACCTACAGCGGCAATCGTAAAGGCAGGGCCTGCATCTACACAGAACAGTGATAGGCGCTGTGCCTGGGAGCGTGTGATTTCCCCGCGCTGCATCAGTTCCTCCGCCATACTGATCCCGACCGGATATCCGCCGAGCAGGCCCATCAGAATGACACCGGCGCAGCTGCCCGGCAGTCGGAACAGCATCTGTGTGATACGGCTGGCCCATTGCCCAGCAGCGGTACAGGCGCCGGAACGTACCAAAAAGGATGAGAGAAAGAGGAAGGGGAACAGCGACGGGATCAGTGTCTGGGTGCAGATGGCGATTCCGCGGGCAATCCCATCCTCCGTCTCGTGTGCGTAGAGCAGTGCCGCCCCCATGCACACGAGCAGTATGGTTCCCGTCAGGTATAGTTTGAACCGATTCCAACGTTTGAGTCCCACACGGATCCTCCCCTTTTTATAAAAAATGCCTATGCTTTCACTATATGGCGGCGCGGTCATTTTTATCTTTCCCGTGTCATAAAAATAAAAGTGCAGTGCGGGGGTGTGGTATATGAACCGAAAAGGCATCTTGCAAAAAAAGAGGGAGCGGGCCGCCAAGTCAACTGCTGCGCAAGTGGTGCGGGAGAGCATCGATTTGCCGGATATCGCGCGGCAAAATATGGCCCATTTGGAGCTGGCCGGTAACCGGGAGGCCGTTGTGGACGGATGTAAGGGGATTTTGCGGTATGAGGAGGGGATCATCAGCCTGAACACGGGCAGGGGGTCCATCACGTTCCGCGGCGATCAGCTTTGTATGAATAACATGAAGTATGAGCAGGCCGTCATCACAGGGACGATCCTATCGATCGAGTTTGAGGGCGCTTAACGGAAGGAGGCGGGGGCGACCCCGGGGATACAATGATTTTAGTCAGATTATTTCGCTTTTTGCGCGGATATGTGGAGTTTGAGGTTTGGGGCGGGTTTTCCGAACGCTTTTTGAATTTGTGCGCGCGCGCAGGGATCGATCTGTGGGGGGTGCGCAACAGCGGGAACCGGCTGATTGCTCGAGTGGATGTCCGCTCCTACCGCAGGCTCCATCGCCCGGCGCACCGCTCCGGTATGCGCCTGCATGCCCGATATAAACAGGGGCTCCCCTTTCTGAGTGTGCGGTACCGGCGGCGTGCCGGTGTGCTGATCGGGCTGCTGGCTGCGGTGCTGCTGGTGTCTGGATTGACGCCTTTCCTCTGGACGGTGCAGGTGGAGGGGGCATCCCCCCAGAATGAAATGAAAATTTTACAGGTGTTTGAGGAGCTCGGCGTACACAGCGGTGTACGGGCCAACGGAATCAATGTGGATTCGGTGGTGCTCCAGGCCTACAGCCGGCTGCCGGAGCTCTCCTGGATGGCGCTGAACCTGAACGGATGCAGTGCAGTGATCGAGGTGCGGGAGAATGTGCCCGTTCCGGAGCTCTCGGATGATGAGACACCCGGGAATGTCATTGCCCGGCGGGATGGGCAGATTATCCGGATCCAGCCATATGCGGGGACGCCGCAGGCGGATACCGGTTCCGCTGTTGTCAAAGGGGATCTGCTGATCAGCGGTGCTGTCGAGCGAAAGGATGGCGGCGTCACTTTTGTTCACGCCCAGGGGGATGCCTATGCGCGGACCAAACGCACCATTGAAGTTTTTGTCCCATTCCGTGCGGCGGGAACCGTACAGGAGCGGG
>USLQ01000022.1 GCA_900555545.1 uncultured Oscillospiraceae bacterium
CCAGATGAGTGCGCCGCGTTTCTGGTTTGCCGTATGGGGGATGGGCCTGGCGGGTCAGCTCTGCTGGAATATTGAAAACCAGTGGTTTAACACATTTGTCTATGCCAAGATATCCGGCAATGTAAACATCGTGACATGGATGGTAATTGTCAGCGCTCTGGTGACCACCGTATCCACATTCTTTTTTGGAACTATGTCGGACCGGCGGGGCAAACGACGGATTTTCATTTCTGCCGGTTATATTATCTGGGGTGTTACAACGATCATCTTTGGCCTGACCGAGTACACCCGCCAAAGCGGTATTGGCGTATTAATCGCCTTGTCCGGTTTTCTGGTCGTGCTCACGGACGCGGTAATGAGCTTTTTTGGTTCTATGGGTTATGACTGCGGTTACAACGTCTGGGTTAACGATTATACCACTGCTGGCAACAAGGGACAGGTCGGCGCTGCGTTGGCGGTGCTCCCGGTGCTCGGTACCGTGATCGGAACTGTCGTAGGGGGCAGTCTGATCAACATCGGGAATCCCACGGTGGGGACGGATGCGTATAATCCGGCGCTGGATAACTATCAGCTGTTGTTCTGGGCAATGGGGATTTTTGTGATTCTGATGGGCATTCTGTCTCTTTTCCTGATGAAGGATGCGCCGTACCTGAAACCGAACCGGCAGGGGAGCTTTGCACAGCAGTTTGTTGCAGTATTTCGGTTCAGCAAACTGCGCGAGAACCCCAATCTCAAGGAACTTTTACTGGCCTGCATAGTTGTATGTGCATTTTTTATCCCGTTTAACTTCTATTTTGTGCACATGGGGAACTGGCTGATCTACGATATCGGCTTTACCACCGGAAACATGGGTCTGCTGGAGGGAGTGGCGCTTCTGTTGGCGTCCCTGGTGACGGTTCCGTTTTCGAAACTGATCAATCGGGAGAAAATTCCACAGGTTGTACTGATCTCGGTATTGGTCAACGCCTTAGGCCTGATCCTCACATATTTCTTCATCCGGTCTCCCGAGGACGTGAATGGCGAGGTGCTCTTCTCCGCGCGAAACATCCCGGCGTTCCTGTGCATCTTCCTGATCGGTACAGGTTATGTGCTCATCATGCAGACGGGAATGATCTGGGTCCGGGGCCTTTTCCCCGAGGAGACCAGAGGCCAGTTGGAGGGACTGCGGGTTGTGTTTTTCACCCTGCTTCCGATGTTGATTGGTACGCTTGTGGGCAACGCCATTATTAAGGGGACCCCGCAGACGGATGTAAAATACGATGTGTACGGCCATGTGATTGATATCCCACAGGAAAACCTGTTCCTGATCGCAGGAATTATGGTGCTGATCACGTTGGTGCCTCTGTATTTTGCCGCAAGGGAATACCGGAAACGGATCGGGAAAAAGTAAAGACAGTGGGATTCTTTGCAATTGTTTGATGGGACCGGATCGCAGCAGCAGATCCGGTCCCGTGTTGTGCTGCCGCCAATTTTTTGCCGGGCGCAGGGGTCGGCTGGTATGATTTTTAAATTCAACCGCTCCCTTGGCCTGTGATTGATTGTTTCTCTGTGTGATGGAACGCTGCTGCGGCATTATCTACAAGTGCTGGGCCGGGAGTTTGTACCATTCAATAAGCCTCCCCCTTTGCAGAGGAAGGCCCGCGCTTGTTTTAAACCCTCTTTTACTTTTTGATCGGCCGGCCGTCGATGGCCTCCACAATATTCCGGTAAAGCGAGATCTGGTTGGAGGAGACAAACTTATCCACATGCATACTGCCAAAATACCATTTGCTGTATTTGCACGTCTTGTTCAACTCGTCAAAGTAGGCGTTCAACGTCGTCAGCCGGGTGCCTATCCCCTCCGGAAGGTTCAGGAAACTTTTAATATTTCCCGGCGGCTCGTGGGTGAGGACGATATCCACCGCGCAGCCGTGCTGCTCCAGATTCTCGGCTCCTTCCATCAGTTCTTGCGGATTTGGCGTCTCCTTCGGGGACCAGTTGTCGTTCTCCATGCGGATGTCCAAATCCGGACTCTCGCCGCCGCCCATGACAAAAAAAGTGACGTCCTCGATTGTGTAGATCTGCCCACGCATCAGATGGTAAACATTTCCTGCAATCTGCTGCACGTTTCCGCCGTTCCACTCTGTGATAGGGTATTCTTCCAGCATATCAAAGTTTTCATGCGTTCCGTCTAAAAAGCAGATGTTGTATTTTTTCTTGGCAAGGGCTTTCAGGTTCTTTTTTTCCCGCTTGCTCCCATCCCACAAAAAGCCGAAATCACCGCAGATCAGCAGCGTATCTCCTGCACGCAGCTGCTTCAGGCGCGGATCCTCAAAGCGTTCGATATCGCCGTGTGTATCACCGGTAACAAAAATCATGGATCTATGATGCCTCCCTGTAACGGACAGCATTTATGTAGAGTGAAGAGGCTTTTACAGTATTAAATGTTTCTGTTTATTTTTGCCTCCAATGCTGTTATAATGTATTATACAATATTTTCGGAGAGATTGCCATGAAATTTAATGTCAAAAAAGTATTTATTTTGATTTTTACGCTGGCGCTGTGTGTAACCGCCTGCACGGTACCGGTGTTTGCCGATTATAGCAGCAGCGTTCAGGGCAGTTATTCAGAGGCGTACTATGTTGTCAGCATGAATGATGACGCGACGGTCATTGCGGAAAAGAACTCCAATGTGCGCACCGCCCCGGCCTCACTGACCAAAATCATGACGGCTATCATTGCGCTGGAAAACTGTCCCGATTTGGATCACACCATGCTCACAGCCAGTCAGGAGGCAATCGACTCCCTGCTGGGGACGGATAGTTCCATCATCGGGTTGGAGGCTGGAAATGTCCTCTCCATGCGCAAGTTGTTGGAGGGGTTGCTGATCCGCAGTGGAAACGATGCGGCGGTCGTAATCGCTGAGTATATTGGGAATCAAAAAGATGGCGGCGGTGTGAGCACCTTTGTCAATATGATGAATGAAAAGGCGGCAGCGCTTGGCTGTGTAGATACGCATTTTATGACGCCGCACGGCCTGGATACGGAGGGACAGTACACCACTGCACAGGATCTTGCCAAAATGGCGCAGTATGCCATCAACACGTTCCCTGTCTTTTCGCAGATTGTATCGGAAACTTATTACAAACTGCCCAATGAGGACGCGACGTTACCCAACACCAATTTTATGATTGTTCCAGCCTATTACAGCTATTATAATCCGTACGTAACAGGTGTAAAGACGGGCTCCACCGACGACGCCGGGCACTGTGTGGTCGCCACGGCTCGCAGTGGCGGCTACAACTATATGGCCGTTGTTCTGCGGTCTCAGTATGTGGATACGGACGGCGATGGCATTACTGAAAATGGCGCGTTTTTGGATGCCAACACCTTACTCAACTGGTGCATTGAAAACCTGCGGCTGAAAACAGTGGCCAGTACGCAGGAGATTGTGACGGAAGTCCCCCTGAAGTATTCCAATCAATCGGATTATCTACAGCTTGTCCCGGAGAACGATGTGACGGCTCTCGTCCCCAGTCAGGGCGGAGCAGATGTGCCCACCGTACTGATCGAACCGGTTGAGGGGACGCTGCCGGATGAGGTCAAGGCCCCGGTGAAAAAAGGTGAGGTGATCTGCCAGGCGCGTGTGCTCTATGCCAATCAGGAGATTGCAACCGTCAATTTGGTGGCCGCGGAGTCCTATTCGCTCAGTCCGTTTGCCTTTGTAGGCAGCCTGTTCAGCACTGTTTTTCACTCTCTTGTATTCAAGATCATCCTTGTGATTGTGTTGCTTCTGGTGATTGCCTATATTATTCTGGTCATCCGCTACAACCGGATTCGCAAAAAGCGCCGCGTTCGTCTCGTCAAGGGATCAGGTCCTGCAGAGGAGTACCGTGCCGCCCCCAGGACGAGTATCCCGAACGGCGGCCGGATCCTGAAGCACAACAGGCGGCGCAGGCCCCCGAAGCGATAAGCGGTTGGTGCAAATTTTGCGCCTTGACAAATACGTCAGGTGGTGCTATGATAAATAAAATTCCACATAAACAGGCAAGGACAGGGCCGAGTAGCTGGATTGGGCCGCGTACAGAGAGCCGCCGGATGGTGTAAGGCGGACGGGTTCCACAGTGAAAATCTCCCTATCAGCTTTTAACCGAAAGCGTTGGCAAGTAGGGGCGACGGTTTTCCCTCCGTTATCGGGGCACGTATTCCGGCAAGAGCCATGATACGATTGAGCGGCACAACAGGTGCAACAAGAGTGGTACCGCGGAGCAATGAGCGCCTCCGTCTCTTAAACGTTTTAAGAGACGGAGGCTTTTTTCAAACGAACTGCGGGAGATTTTTTGATTAGGGTCAGGGAGGATGTTATAGATGGAAAAAACAGGTGCACAGATCATTGTTGAAGTACTGCTGGAGCAAGGGGTGGATACTGTGTTCGGCTATCCGGGCGGCTCCGTGCTCAATATTTATGATGCGCTATACGAGTACCGCGACAAGATTACCCATATTCTCACCGCACATGAACAGGGCGCCTCCCATGCGGCGGACGGCTATGCGCGTGCCACCGGTAAGACCGGCGTTGTATTTGCGACTTCCGGCCCCGGCGCCACCAATCTGGTTACCGGGATTGCCACTGCATATATGGATTCCGTCCCCGTTGTGGCGATCACGGGCAATGTGGGCAGGGATTTCCTGGGGCGCGACAGCTTCCAGGAGGTGGATATCACCGGGATCACCATGCCGATCACCAAGCACAATACGATTGTCAAAAAGATTGAGGATTTAGCTCCTGCCCTGCGCGAGGCTTTTCGTATTGCCAACACGGGACGGAAGGGCCCGGTGCTTATCGACGTGCCCAAGGATATCACCGCGGCTGTCACCGATTATGAGTCCTGCCCGCCTGCGCTCCCGGATCCGGCCCCAGCCGTTGATCCCGCCCAGATTACAGCAGCGGCGGAGGCCCTGTTAAAGTCCCGCAGGCCCGTCCTCTACGCGGGCGGCGGCGTTATCTCCGCCAATGCGTCGGAGCAGCTTGCGGCGCTTGCCCACAAATTTGATATACCGGTTGCCAATTCGATTATGGGATTGGGCAGCTTTCCGGAGGACGATCCCCTCTCGCTGGGTATGATCGGGATGCATGGATCGCTTGTTGCAAACAGGGCGGCAGATGAGTGTGACGTATTGATCGCAGTCGGCGCCCGCTTCTCGGATCGTGTTGCGGGGAACCGCCGTGCCTTTGCAGCTGGAGCTAAGATCGTCCATATCGATGTGGACCCCGCGGAGATGGGCAAGAATGTTGCGATTGATCTGCCCGTTGTCGGGGATGCAGGAGCAGTCCTTGCCGCGCTTGCGCAAGCGCTTCCGCAGGGGAATCACAGCGCATGGCGCGCAGAGCTGGAGTCGATCCGTGCAGAAGGAGAAAAGCACTTGAAACGCGGCGGCTTGGATGGCTATATCGATCCGAGGGACGTCGTAGAGGCGGTAGACCGCCTGACTCCGGCGGACACCCAGATTGTCACCGATGTCGGCCAGCACCAGATGTGGGCGGCTCAGTACTATACCTATCGTCAACCGCGCACGCTCATCACCTCCGGCGGCCTGGGTACCATGGGCTTTGGACTTGGGGCGGCGATCGGTGCACAAATTGCAAACCCCGGTAAGCGTACCGTCCTTTTCAGCGGGGATGGCAGCTTTCATATGAACCTGAACGAGATTACCACGCTGGCCTCCTATCATGTGCCGGTGGTAGATATTGTGATGAACAATACGGTTTTGGGTATGGTTCGCCAGTGGCAGACGGCCTTCTACGGCAAGCGCTACTCCCAGACGGATCCGCACCGCAAAACGGATATCAAAGCGCTCGCCGAGGCCTTTGGCGTCAAGGGGATGGTTCTTGAAAGGCCGGAGGAAATTGAGACGACCTTACAGGAGGCATTCGCGTACAACGGACCAGTTGTCATTGACTGCCGCATTGCGCCGGATCAGTCGGTCCTGCCGATGATTCCGCCCGGGTGCGGCGTGGAGGATATTATGGAGTCCATGGACTTCTGAGGGGGATTGACAATGGGCAGAAAGATCAAAATATTTGACTCCACCCTGCGCGACGGCGCTCAGGGTGAGGGGATTGCTTTTTCTCTTGAGGATAAACTGAATATTGTCAAGACGCTTGACGAGTTGGGGATCGATTATATCGAGGCCGGCAATCCCTACTCCAACCCCAAGGATCTGGAGTTTTTTGAGCGTGTCTCTCGTATGGAGCTCAAACACGCTACCTTGGTGGCGTTCGGTTCCACACGGCGTAAGAACACCCCGGTAGAGGAGGACGGCAACTGCGCGGCCCTGTTGCGCGCCGGGGCTCCGGCGGTTGCCATTTTCGGAAAATCGTGGGATCTGCACGTGACGGATGTCATCCGCACGACGCTGGAGGAAAACCTCGCCATGATTGCGGACACCTGCCGCTTTTTTAAGGCGCGGGGCAAGCAGGTGATCTTTGATGCGGAGCACTTTTTTGACGGATACAAGCGGAATCCGGACTATGCCCTCCGTTCGCTTGAGGCGGCGGCGGACGCGGGGGCGGATGTGCTCGCCCTGTGCGATACGAACGGCGGCAGCTTCCCGGATGAAATCGCAGAAATTGTGCGTGTAGTCGCAGCGCGCTTCCCCGGTGTGGATATTGGAATTCATGCCCACAATGACGGCGGTATGGCGGTTGCCAATTCCGTCATGGCGGTGGAGGCCGGTGTCTCTCATGTGCAGGGGACGTTCCTCGGTTTTGGCGAACGGACGGGCAATGCCAATCTTTCCACCATCCTGGCAAACCTGCAGTTAAAGCGCGGCTGTGATTGTATCCCGGCGGAGAATATGAGCACGCTGACCGATTGCGCCATCCGTATGGCGGAAATTGCCAACGTCACCCTGCACAAGGGTACGCCCTTTGTGGGGCGCAGCGCTTTTGCCCACAAGGCGGGGATGCACGCCGACGGCGTCATCAAGAACAGCGGATCCTTTGAGCATGTGGATCCCGCCTCGGTGGGGAATCACCGCCGCTTCCTGATGTCCGAGATGGCAGGGAAGTCCGCCGTTGTGCGCAAGCTGCAAAAGTATTATCCTGAGATCACACGGGATGATCCCGCGGTGGCCGATATCATTGCTGAGCTCAAAGAAAAGGAGCGCCGCGGCTATCAGTACGAGGGGGCGGACGGCAGTTTTGAGCTGATCGCCCGCCGCCATATCGACGGGATAAAACCCTACTTTGATCTGGTGAGCTACAAGGTGCTCGACGAGCTGCCCTATGACAACAACCACTCCGCCACGGCAACGATCAAGATCAAATCCAACGACGTGCTCAAGGTCGCCGCCGCGGAGGGGGACGGTCCGGTCAACGCGCTCGACTGCGCATTGCGTGAGGCATTGGCAGAGTTTTACCCGCAGATTGCCAAGGCCAAGCTGATCGACTACAAGGTTCGTGTAATGGAGCCGGATGACGCGACAGCGGCCGTTGTGCGCGTACTCATCATCACCTCGGACGGCAAGGACGTCTGGACTACCGTCGGTGTCTCCAAGGATATTATTGAGGCGAGCTGGATCGCGCTGGTCGATTCCGTTGTGCTCTATCTGACCACTCATTGAAAGGCTGAAAATCCCGCCTGAATGTATCTTATTTAACATTCAGGCGGCTTTTTTTATGGCATAATATCTCCAACGAAACAAAGGAGGCTGTTATCTGTGGGAATGACAATGACACAGAAGATCCTGGCCGCACATGCCGGCTTGGACGAAGTGAAGGCCGGCCAGCTGATCCAGGCCAATCTGGATATTGTGCACGGCAATGACGTGACCTCTCCGGTCGCGATCAACGAGTTTGAGCGCTGTGGGGCGACGGGCGTCTTTGACAAGAGCCGCATCACGCTGGTGATGGATCACTTTACCCCAAACAAGGATATAAAATCCGCGCAGAACTGCAAGCAGGTTCGCACCTTTGCAAACAAATACGATATCGATAATTACTTTGATGTCGGCACCATGGGCATTGAGCACGCCCTGCTGCCGGAAAAAGGGCTTGTTGTCCCAGGGGACGCCGTCATCGGTGCGGACTCCCACACCTGTACATACGGTGCGCTCGGCGCATTCTCTACAGGTGTCGGTTCCACCGATATGGCAGCCGGCATGATCACCGGCAAGGCGTGGTTCAAGGTTCCCTCCGCGCTCAAGATTGTCCTCACCGGCAAGCCGGGGGAGAACGTAAGCGGCAAGGACGTCATCCTGCACCTGATCGGCAGGATCGGTGTGGACGGCGCGCTCTACCGCTCGCTGGAGTTCACGGGCCCCGGTGTGGCGAATCTTTCCATCGACGACCGCCTCTGCATCGCCAACATGGCTATTGAGTGCGGCGCCAAGAACGGCATTTTCCCTGTGGACGACGTCACCCGCGCCTATGTGGATGCTCGCAAGACCCGTGACTATGTCATCTATGAGGCGGACGAGGATGCGGAGTATGACGAGGTCATCGAGATCAACATGAGCGAGCTGCGCCCAACCGTCGCATTCCCGCACCTGCCGGAGAACACCAAGACGATCGACGAGGCGGAGAAGGAGCATGTCGTGATCGATCAGGCGGTGATCGGATCCTGCACGAACGGACGGATTGAGGATATGCGCGCCGCGGCGGCGATCCTCAAGGGCCGCAAGGTCAGCAGCCATGTCCGAACCATCGTGATCCCGGCCACACAGCAGATCTATCTTCAGTGCATTGAAGAGGGGCTGGCTAAGATTTTCGTGGAGGCGGGTGCCATCGTCAGCACGCCTACCTGCGGCCCCTGCTTGGGCGGACACATGGGAATCCTCGCCAAGGGCGAGCGCGCCATTGCCACCACCAACCGCAAC
>USLQ01000023.1 GCA_900555545.1 uncultured Oscillospiraceae bacterium
TCTTCCCGCCGCTGACGATCATATTTGTAGTTGTCGGCCTGTTTATCTGTGTGATGCAATTTGGCCTTTATAAAAAGTTTGT
Source organism: uncultured Oscillospiraceae bacterium (assembly GCA_900555545.1). Taxonomy (GTDB): domain Bacteria; phylum Bacillota; class Clostridia; order Oscillospirales; family Acutalibacteraceae; genus Onthovicinus. Next base: position 83 of record USLQ01000023.1, read on the forward strand.
GGATCGCTGCTTCCCGGAAAAGACGGGCCACAATGTGACTGCTATCAAAAAGTGTACCGGCGAGGTCAAACGCCGTATCTTTTTTAACGGCCATCCGGATGCCGCGTGGGAGTGGCCGGTCAACTATCGCCTGCGGCGTTGGGTTTGAGGGCCATGCTGTGCTTGGATTCCTGGGTGCCTTCTATTATCTGGCGCTTGCCATTGTCTCAATCGTACAAAACGGCGTCGTTTTTGGCGGCTTCGATCCCTCCACTACGCTGGGCAAGTGTGCTCTGGGCGGGTTGGTATTCGTTCCGTTTATTGTAGGGCTGTACTGGATGTGGAACAGGCACCGCATCGTGGACGGCGCGAATGACAATCTCTCCGGCTGCTATATGGGTATCGCTATTCTCAAACAGCTCAAAGAGGCTGGAATCGAGTTCGAAAATACCGAGGTAGGGGTCATCCTTTCCGGTTCGGAGGAGGCCGGCCTGCGCGGTGCTAAGGCCTGGTGCGAGCAGCATAAGGGCGAATTTGACGATGTGCCGACCTTTATCATCTCTTATGATACAATCCATGATCCCAAGTACCTGATGGCCAATTACCGCGATCTGAACGGAACGGTGAAAGCGGATAAGGACGTCTCCGATCTATATATGGAGGCGGCCAAGGCTGTCAATATTCCGTGCAAGAAGGGGTGGGTTCCCCCCCTTGGCGGCGCAACTGACTCGGCTGCGTTTGCACAGGCTGGGTTCCGCGCGACGGGGAGGACTACTACCATACCCGCCGGGATACCTATGACAATATGAACCTCGAGGGACTGGCGAACTGCTACGCAGCCAGTGTTAAAGCGCTGGAAATGTTTGACAACGGTGCAAAGCAGTAGACAAATTAAATGTTTAATCTGGCAGCGGTGAGTCGCCGAAAGGTGCCTCACCGCTATTTGTCTGCCTTTTGAGTTGATGAAACAAACACTATTTTTCAATAAATTCGAAAAATATGTTGATTTAAATATATTTTTATCATATAATATCAAAAGAGGTGGTTGTATATGGAAAAATATGCAGAGGTTGGAAAAAATCTGTCAGAGATTCTCCAAAACATGATGGCGCAATATTGGGATCAACTTAACGGCGCACCCGATGTACCAGATGAAGAATTTGAAAAGTTGTGCAATCTGGGCTGTGATTTGGAGCAGGTGCTGGAGGATTATCGGGACAAGATTTTAAACACACATTGAGTGGGTGGGCAGACGGTTTAGACCGTCTGTTTTCCCGTTTTTGGCCTGCTATTATCCATATCTTGTGGAGCGGAGCAATTGTTTGACCGATAGGTTTGTCTGATTTGCACCGATAAATCGGTCCGCCAGCCGGTGGATTTATTTGGATTTTGCATTTTTATGAATGGGTTGTGAATTCCCCTTGAAATCACTTGTTTTATAAATAATTAGCCATATAATAATTAGTGTACTAATGATTCGAAGGGGGAGAAATCATGCGGCAAGATGCCATACAGGCGAATATGGGGCAGACTCCGCTCTACCTTGCACTCCCACAGCTGGTGCACCGCTATTTTGCCTGTTGCTATGGGCGGCTGGAAAGGCTGGATCTGCACCCGGGTCAGGTTCACCTGCTGTTAGCGCTGCGTGATCATGCCGGGGAGACACAGGTGGAATTGAGCCGCCGGCTTCATATCAAGGCTCCAACAGTAACAGTAATGCTCGACAAGATGGAGCGGCAGGGCCTGGTGGAGCGCCGGCAGGATAAACAGGATAAGCGCAAGCTGCGGATCTATCTGACATCCGATGGTACGGCTATCACCCAGCGGGCACATGCGGTCGTCTGTGGGATTTTTGACGCCCTCATGGAGGGGATCTCGGCGGAAGAACTGACCGCCTTTCGGGATATAGTGGATCGAATGACTCAGAATCTGAAAATGTGTACATCGGAGTCACAGCCCGCCGGAGGATACCCCTGTGAAAAGAATCGGGAAAGGATGGTTTGATGCGCTATACAATTCAATATTTAAAAAAGTCAGTTGTACCGATTCTCATCGTGATTGGCCTGTTAGTGGTCCAGGCGATGAGTGACCTCGCACTTCCCTCATACACCTCTGATATTGTCAATGTGGGAATCCAACAACAGGGGATTGAGAGCGCGGCTCCAGACGCCATTCGAGAATCCTCTATGGAAGAGCTGAAGCTGTTTTTGTCCGATGCGGATTGGCAGACGGTACAGTCTCATTACCGCCTGATAGATTCCTCATCCCTGACACAAGAGGAATATGAACAGTATTTAGAGCAGTACCCGGCGATCGAAACGGATACGCTCTACGTGAGAGATACGGATGATGCGGACACGATCAATGAACTTTCCGCGCTGTTGAGCAAACCAATGCTGATCGTCTATACTTTGCGCAGTGACAATGCTGAGGTCCAGGCTATCCGGGATCAATTGACCGCCCGCATCCCCGGTGTGGATGCAAATGTAGACCTCGTGTCGCTGCTGGCAGGTTTCCCTGCGGAGCAGCGGGCGCAGATGATGAGTGCCGTAGAGGAAAAAATGGGCCAGATCCCTGAGAGCATCATGGAGCAGAGCGCTCTCCTCTATGTGCTGGGGGAGTATCAGGCCATCGGAGTGGATACCGACCGCCTCCAGACCCGCTATATCTTTGTGGAGGGGGCCAAGATGCTCCTGCTTGCACTGGTGAGCATGGCCGCAGCGATTGCGGTTGGCTTCATCGCATCACGGATTGCGGCAGGATTTGGCCGCGACCTGCGCAGCGGCGTCGTTCGCAAGGTGCTCACTTTTTCCAACTCGGAGATGGATCATTTTAGTACGGCCTCTCTGATCACGCGGAGTACCAATGATATCCAGCAGATCCAGCTGATGCTGGTCATGCTGATCCGGATCGTGTGTTATGCGCCGATCATCGGTATCGGAGGTGTGGTCAAGGTTGTGGGTACCAATAGCTCCATGACATGGATTCTGGGCTTGGCAGTTGCCTTGATCGTTGTAGTGGTCGGGCTTTTGTTCGCTTTTGTCATGCCCAGGTTTAAAAAATTACAGGATCTGATCGACCGCCTCAACCGCGTCACCCGAGAGATCCTCACAGGTCTGCCGGTGATCCGGGCCTTCAGCACGCAAAAGCACGAGGAGAAGCGCTTTGACGGCGCCAACCGCGACCTGATGAAAACACAGCTCTTTGTGAACCGTGTGATGAGCCTGATGATGCCGCTGATGATGCTGCTCATGAACGGAGTCACGTTGCTGATTGTCTACAACGGAGCCTACGGCATTGATTCCGGTACCATGCAGGTGGGCGATATGATGGCCTTTATTCAGTACGCGATGCAGATTATCATGTCCTTCCTGCTGATCTGCTCCCTATCCATCATGCTGCCGCGCGCCGTTGTCTCCCTTAAGCGGATCAACGAGGTGTTGGGCACCCAGCCGGAGATCTGTGATCCCCAGGTGGCGAATTCCTTTGATGCAGAGCAAAAGGGCTACGTGGAGTTTAAAAACGTCTCCTTCCGATATCCGGGGGCGGATGAGGATGTCCTATCCAATATCAGCTTTGTGGCCCGGCCCGGTCAGACGACTGCGTTTATCGGCAGCACGGGCAGCGGTAAGTCCACCCTCATCAATCTGATCCCACGTTTTTACGATGCGACAGAGGGGGAAGTCCTTGTTGACGGACAGGATGTGCGAAAAGTTACGCAGCACGATCTGCGCGCACGGATCGGCTATGTGCCGCAGAAAGGCGTGCTCTTCTCCGGCACAATCGAATCCAATATCAAATACGGCCGCCCTGATGCAACAGACGGGCAGATGCGGCCGCCATCGCCCAGGCGACAGAATTTATCGAGAGTAAACCGGAGGGGTATGGGACAGAGATCTCCGAGGGTGGTACAAACGTCTCCGGTGGGCAGAAACAGCGCCTCTCCATTGCGCGCGCCATTGCGGTGGATCCGGAGATCTATATCTTTGACGACTCCTTCTCCGCGCTGGACTTTAAGACGGATGCGGTGCTGCGCAAGGCGCTGAAGGAGGAGACTGAAGGGAAGACCGTGCTGATCGTGGCACAGCGGATCAGCACCATTCTGGATGCAGACCAGATCATCGTCCTCGATGAGGGGAAAATTGCCGGCAGAGGCACACACCGCGAGCTGATGGAAAATTGCGAGATCTATCAGCAGATCGCACTTTCACAGCTGTCAAAGGAGGAGTTGCTCAATGGCTGAGACACGTACGCCCCGCAGAATGCCGCACGGGCCCGGCGGACGGATGGGCACCGGTGAAAAGGCCAAAGATTTTAAGGGTACCATGAAAAAGCTGCTCGCCTATATTGGCAAGTACAAGATCGGGATCCTTTTTGTCATGATTTTTGCCGTAGGGGGAACGGTGTTTAATATCCTTGGCCCACGCGTGCTGGGCAATGCCACGGACGAAATTTTTAATGGGATCATGAGTAAAATCTCCGGCGGCGCAGGAATTAATTTTTCCAATGTCGCCTCCATTCTGCTGACACTACTGTGTATGTATATCGTCAGCGCCGCGCTCTCTTTTGCACAGGGGTTGGTGATGACATCCATCACCCAGCGCATCTGCTATAATATGCGGCGGGAGATCTCCGAGAAGATCAACCGTATGCCCATGAAGTATTTTGAGTCCCGCACGTATGGCGAGGTGCTCTCCCGCGTGACGAACGATGTCGACACCCTCGGGCAGAGCCTGAACCAGAGCCTGACGCAGTTGATTACCTCCGTCACAATGCTGGTGGGTGTGTTCATCATGATGCTCACCATCAGCGGTACAATGACGTTGATGGCCCTGCTGATGATCCCGCTCTCGCTGATCATTGTCATGCAGGTTATCAAGCGTTCTCAAAAGTACTTCCGCGCCCAGCAGAAATACCTGGGTCACGTCAATGGCCAGGTGGAAGAGGTCTTTGCAGGGCAGAATGTTGTCCGCGTATTTAACGGGGAGGAGCAGGTTGTTGCGGAGTTCGACGAGATGAACGGCCAGCTCTACCGCTCTGCGTGGAAGTCCCAATTCCTCTCCGGCGCGATGATGCCGCTGATGCAGTTTGTCGGCAATCTGGGCTATGTTGCAGTAGCAATTCTTGGCAGCTACATGACGATCCGCGGCAGTATGACCGTCGGCGGGATCCAGTCCTTTATCCAGTACGTGCGCAGCTTCACCCAGCCCATCCAGCAGATCGGCCAGGTGACCAATCTGCTGCAGTCCACGGCCGCGGCGGCGGAGCGCGTGTTTGAATTTCTGGGGGAGGAAGAGGAGGATCAGACAGTCGAGCACCCGGTCGATACCTCCAAACTGAATGGAAATGTCACCTTTGATCACGTCCGCTTTGGCTACTCGCCGGATAAGGTCATTATCCACGATTTTAATGCCAATGTCCACGAGGGGCAGAAGGTGGCGATCGTCGGCCCGACCGGCGCCGGTAAGACCACCATGGTCAAGCTGCTCATGCGGTTTTATGATGTGAACGGTGGCTCCATCAAGGTGGATGGCCACGATCTGCGCGACTTTAACCGCAATGAATTGCGCGAGATGTTTGGAATGGTGCTCCAGGATACCTGGCTGTTCCAGGGTTCCATTCTGGAGAATATCCGTTACGGCCGGTTGGACGCTACAGATGAGGAGGTTGTGCAGGCGGCTAAGACAGCGCATGTGGACCACTTTATCCGCACATTGCCCGGTGGGTATCATATGGAGCTCAATGAGGAGGCGACGAACGTCTCCCAGGGGCAGAAGCAGCTGCTGACCATCGCCCGCGCCATCCTGGCCGATCCGAAGATCCTGATCCTGGATGAGGCGACCAGCTCTGTTGATACCCGCACGGAGGAGCAGATTCAAAAGGCAATGGATGCCCTGATGCAGGGGCGGACCAGTTTTATTATCGCACACCGCCTGTCCACCATCCGGAATGCGGATATGATCCTTGTCATGCGCGACGGCGACATCGTCGAGCAGGGAAATCACGACGAGCTTATGCAACGGAATGGCTTCTACGCTCAGTTGTACAACTCCCAATTCTCCAAGCAGGCGGGGTAAAAATAGTAAAAAATTCAGGCGGAGGGGTAATCCTTCCGCCTTTTTAATATTTTTACTTGAGGAACGGATGAGAGTGTGATTTAATAATAATATCATCATCCGGGAGGATTGAATTATCATGGATAAACTCGATCAATATGTTTCCGTTGTCCCGAACCGGCAGCAAAAGGCGATTCAGGAGATGGGCTTCAATGCTTTCATCCACTATGGGATGACAACTTTTACAGGTAAGGAGTGGGGGGATGGCAAGACTCCGCCGTCCACCTTTAACCCGAGCGATCAGGATGCGGAGCAGTGGGTTGCGGCGCTGAAGGATGCGGGTGCGCGGGGGATTATTCTCACCGCCAAGCACCACGACGGCTTTTGCCTGTGGCAGACGGATACCACGGAGTATTCGATTAAGAACAGCCCCTATAAGAACGGGAAGGGGGACGTCGTGCGGGAGGTGAGCGATGCCTGCCGTAAATTCGGCGTCAAGTTTGGTGTGTACCTCTCCCCGTGGGATCGCAACAGCGAGTACTACGGCACGCCAAAATATAATGACTTCTACATTGCGCAGCTCACGGAGCTGCTCACCCGCTACGGCTCGATGGAGCCTGCGGTTCGTACATGGACGGCAAGCCGAAGCAGGTGTATGATTTCCAGCGGATCTATCAGACTGTGCGGGAGCTTCAGCCGATGTGCTGCATCTCCAACTGTGGCCCGGATGTGCGCTGGGTCGGCAACGAGGGCGGCTACGCGCGCGAGAGCGAGTGGAATGTCGTCCCTAAATTTGCCTTTGATGTGCAGCAGATCGCGGATAACTCCCAGCAGGATCTCCAGCAGAAGGGGATGGATATCGTCTCCGAGGATCTGGGCAGCCGTAAGGTGCTGGAAGGCTATAACGACTTTATCTGGTACCCGGCTGAGGTGGATGTCTCGATCCGTCCGGGCTGGTTCTACCATAAGAATCAGGATAAAAAAGTGCGCTCCCTAAACAACCTGCTCAACATCTACTACACGTCCGTGGGCGGCAACAGTCTGTTGCTGCTCAATGTGCCGCCGGATACGCGCGGCCGATTCTGCGACAGGGATGTACAGCGCTTACACGAGTTGGGCGAGGCCATTCGCAAGGGCGTAGAAAAGCCGGTTCGTATTGCAAAGCTGGATGCCTATCGCCCTGAGCAGGGATTTGAGATCAAAAATATTCTCTCTGATGACGAAACCTGCTATGCACCGGAGCGGGAGACACCACATTACAAGGTCGAGCTGCACTTTGACCATCCGGTGACGGTCGATAAGGTGCAACTTAAGGAACAGTGCGATCACTCTCAGCGCATTGAAAAGTTTGAGATCTACGCCCTGCTGGATGGCAAAGAGAAAAAAGTTTGTGAGGGAACGACGGTCGGGTACAATCGCTTTGCCCTCTTTAAGCCCGTACAGGCGGACGGAATCCGGCTGGTTATTACCTCCTGCCGCCGCCGGCCGTACCTGCGCCTTGTCATGCCGTACGAGGCGAACGGGTTCCTGCCCAAGACCCCGTGGTACAAGCCGATTGTCCTCGCGGCGCACAAGTTGAATTACTTGATCTATATTACGCGCGAGAATCGCCACAAGGCAAAGACGGAGGCCAAGCAGAATAAGATGACGGTGAAAAAGGCCGTGGAACAGGCGGTCGAAAACGAGGCCGGCAAAATGTAAACGGATCTGTCTATGCGGCCGTATAAGGAAAATGTTTAGGAAGGCCCCGGGAGTATCCCCGGGGCCATTTATCATGGAATAAAACTGCCGCTTGACGTGTTACAGATGGGCGGCTCTAAATCAATTTTATAAATATGCTGGAAAAGACTTGAAATTTACAGTTAGCATGTGCTATCATATTGGTTAGCAAAAACTAATTAGCCCAAGCTAATAAAAAGGAGGGATCCGGTATGATGATTAATCAGCGGCTGATTCATCTGGTCGGCCGGTCCAAACGTTACATAGCCGGAAATGTCATATTCCAGTGGATCGGGCTGATGGCAAATATCGTTATGATGTTTGCCTTTGGCTTTTTACTGCGGCGTATGATTGCTCGCGATTTTGACACTGGAGTAATTGCCGTAACATTCGCAGTCGCAGCTGCAGCGATTGCCGTCCGATGCGTATGCATCAGGATGGCCTCCCGTATGAGCTTCCTGTCCTCATGCGAGGTCAAAAAAACCCTGCGGGAAAAAATTTACCGTAAACTGCTGCAGTTGGGTACGTCCTATCAGGAGAAGGTCAGCACTGCTGCGATTGTGCAGGATGCCGTGGAGGGCGTGGAACAGTTGGAGGTATACTTCGGCTCTTATCTTCCGCAGTTCTTTTATAGTATGCTCGCGCCGGCGACGCTTTTTATCGTGCTCAGCTTTATCAACTGGAAATCTGCGCTGGTTCTGCTGTGTTGTGTTCCGCTGATTCCGATCCTGATCGCGGCGATCCAGACGTTTGCCAAGCGTCTGGTATCCAAGTACTGGGGATCCTATACGGATTTGGGTGGGACATTCCTGGAAAATTTGCAAGGCCTCACGACGCTGAAGATCTATCAGGCGGACGCGGCCCGTCATGTTCGTATGAATGAAGAGGCAGAGCAATTCCGCAAGATGACCATGCGGGTGCTGATGATGCAGCTCAACTCCATTATCATCATGGACCTGGTGGCGTTTGGCGGTGCGGCTGTGGGACT
>USLQ01000024.1 GCA_900555545.1 uncultured Oscillospiraceae bacterium
GCTCACACCGCAGTTGGCGCCAAGGTTTTGGATCAGCTCGTCGCTCAAAACGCGCGCAACGAGCTGCTCGGCGGCACCACCTCCGTGCGGGCGGTGGGAGATTTCATGCACTCTGATATCCGCCTGCGCGACAAGATCCGCCACGGGAAGGTGATCGGTCCACGCCTGTGGGTCTCCGGCCCAGCGATCACAGTGCCGACCGGCCACGGGGACGGCACCTTTGCCGTGACGGCCACCCAGCCGGACGACCTGCGCCGCTTGGTGCGCGAAAACGTGGAGGCCGGAGTGGATCTGATCAAAATCTGTGTGACCGGCGGCGTGATGGACGCCAAAAAAAAGGGCGAACCCGGCGAACTCAAAATGAATCTGGAGCAGACAAAGGCCGTCTGTGATGAGGCGCACCGCCTGGGCAAGATGGTGGCCTCGCACACGGAGAGCGCCTCGGGCGTAGCTGTCGCGGCGCAGGCCGGGGTCGATACGATCGAGCACAGCGCCCCCTTTGATCCGGAGGACCTGGAAGCCTTTAAGGCACGCGGCGGCGCCGTAATTATGACCTTCTCACCCGCGCTGGTGTTGGCCAAGCTGCCGCCTGAACTGACCAAGCTCAATGAGCTGTGCGTCTACAACTCCGACGTCGTGCTGCAGGGCATGATTGCGAGCGGCAAACAGTGTCTGGCTGCCGGAGCTCACGTCGGGATGGGGACGGATGCCTCCTGCCCCTTTACCACACAGTACAACATGTGCAAAGAAGTCTACTACTTTGCCAAATTCCTGGAAGTCTCCAACGCCGTTGCCCTGCGCACAGCTACACTCGGCAACGCGGAGATCATCGGCAAGGAGCGGCTGACGGGTAGTATCGAACCTGGAAAGAGTGCAGACTATATCGTCATGCGTGAAAATCCTGTGGAAAATCTTCGAGCACTTGAACACCTGACCATGGTGGCCTGCCGCGGCGGGATCATCCGCAATCCGGTGCCCCAGCGCAGTGAAAAACTGGAAGCTGAACTGGAGCAGATGATTGCAAAGCTTTAACACTACAAAAAATCCGGTACAGTCTTACGTGGGCTGTACCGGATTTTTTTATGTTTCCACAGGCGATACACCCCTATGGAGGAATTGGATAAAACGGCGAAGCGGTTCATTCCCCTGTGTTGTCTTGTAATAGACGCCAAATGAGAGCGCCGGCACCTCCGGCATGGGAATCCGTGCGATACACGGGTCCTGTGGAAGAAAAAGCGCAGGGAAGGGCGATACTCCAAATCCCGAACGGACAAGGGTCAGGATCTCCTCAGGGGTATCGCAAAAGTAGAGCTCCGCCGGCGAGCGGTCCCCGATCAGTTCCCGCTGAAGCTGTACCAGGCTGACCGGCGTCTGCAAGGGGCTGCTCAGCACCAGCTTTTCCTCACGCAGTTGGTCGGAACTCACGCTATCACAGCGCGCCAACGGATTTTTCGAATCACAGATGCAATCCACCTGGCTGCATGCGATCTCGCGGTAATGGATGGATTTTTTTTGAAGCTCCGGCTCCCGAAAACTGATAAACGCCTCGATCGTCTCCTCCTCCAACAGGTGCTGGAGGTGCTGCACTGGAGCAACACGGATCCCGGGGTGCAGATTGGGGTAAATCCGGCGCATTGCCCGCCAGATATCCGGGAAATAGAGCAGCTGTGTGTAGCTCTGGAATCCAATCGAAAAGGGCTGGATCTCCTGCTTGGCAGGATCGGCAAACCGCTTTTGAGCACGGACGGCAATCCCCACCATTTTTTGTGCATCGTCCAGAAAAATAATGCCCGCATGTGTCAGTTCCACGCTCCGCGTCGACCGGCGGAAAAGCTTTACATTCAGTTCAGACTCCAGCGATCGGATCTGGTGGGTGACGGCCGGCTGTGTGATGTTTAAACGCTCGGCGGCGCGCGCAAAGTTCAGTGTTTCCGCCACTGTTAAAAAGCAATTTAACTGGAATATGTTCATAGCGGATTCCCCATTCAAGCCTCATTAATAAATTTCATTTATTAATAATAGCATTTTTTGAATTCACATTCAAGCAAATCCGAGTAAAATAGTTTACAGACCGAATTGATCGGTTCCGAATAGTTCATCTGTGAACAGATAAGGAGGCATCCATAAAAAAATGGACGATGACCGGGACATCATCTGGCTTTTAAAGGAGACCGGACTCGCGCTGACCCGGTACGACCGGGAACTATTGCGAATCGGTGATCTGACACCGGCGGAAAACCATCTGCTGGGCTATTTCCTGGGGCATGAAAATTTAGATCTCTGTGCGACGGATTTGCACCTGATCTTTGGGATCTCAAAGCCAACGGTTTCCGCCCTTTTAAAGAGCCTGAAAAAGAAAGGTTACCTGCAGATCGAAACGCTGCCACAGGACGAGCGCAAAAAGCGCATCCTGCTGACCGCCAAAGCCTACGGCATACGCGAACAGATCAAAATGGCTCTGCATGCGCGCCAGGAAAGCCTGTGCCGCGGGATTTCTGCCCAGGAGGTCGCCTTCCTCAAACAAATCCTGGAAAAACTAATTGCCAACATGGGACAAAACAACCGATTAGGAGGAATGAATCTTGATCAAAACATTGCTTCATCAAGTGAAAGAGTATAAGAAGGATTCCTTTCTGACGCCCTTTTTTACCGCGATGGAGGTCTTAATGGAAATCCTGATTCCCTTTGTCACCGCCGCCATTATCGACAAAGGGATCGAGGCGGGAGACATCCATCAGATCTATTTTTACGGCGGAATCATGATCGCGCTGGCATTTTTAAGCCTGCTGTTCGGATTTTTAGCCGGCAAGTACGCCGCATCTGCCTCTTCCGGATTTGCCTGCAACCTGCGCCAGGGGATGTATGAAAATATTCAGCGGTTTTCCTTTTCCAATATTGACAAATACAGTACCGCTGGACTGGTCACACGGATGACGACGGATGTCACCAACCTGCAAAACGCCTATCAGATGATCCTGCGCATCGCCGTACGGGCTCCGCTGATGTTCCTGTGCAGTATGTTCATGTGCTTTTTCATCAACGTCAAACTGAGTCTGGTTTTCCTGGCCGCCGTAGTGGTATTGGCAGCCATCCTGATTCTGATCATGAGTAAGACAACCAAAATTTTCTCGCAGGTATTCCGCAAATACGACGATCTGAATGCAAGCGTGCAGGAGAATGTCTCCGCCATCCGCGTGGTCAAGGCCTTTGTACGGGAGGAACACGAGGACCAAAAATTCACCCGGGCGGCCGAAAACCTGTACCGGCTGTTTGTCAAGGCAGAGGGCATCCTCGCCCTGAACAACCCGGTCATGATGTTGATCATCTACGGGTGCATCATTACCCTCTCCTGGTTTGGCGCCCGATTCATCGTGGGTGGGAGCCTGACAACCGGCGAATTGACCTCCATGTTCAGCTACGTGATGAGCATGATGATGTCCCTGATGATGCTGTCTATGGTGTTTGTAATGATCACCATGAGCGCCGCCAGCGGCCGCCGGATTGCGGAAGTGCTCCAGGAGCAGCCGGACCTGAAAAATCCGGAACATCCCCTCACACAGATCCCGGATGGCTCCATCGACTTTGACCACGTCAGCTTTTCCTACAAGCACGGCAGCGGGGAGGAGACGCTGCACGACATCGACCTGCATATCAGATCCGGCGAGACTATTGGCATCATCGGCGGTACGGGATGCGGTAAATCCAGCCTGGTCAACCTGATCAGCCGCCTGTACGATGTGGACAAAGGCGCCGTCCGCGTAGGCGGGCATGACGTGCGCGATTACGATATGGAGGCCCTGCGCAACCAGGTATCCGTCGTGCTGCAAAAGAACGTGCTCTTCTCCGGCACCATTCTGGATAACCTGCGCTGGGGCAACGAACACGCCACGGAGGAGGAATGCATTGAGGCATGCCGTCAGGCCTGCGCCGACGAATTTATCGAGGGCTTCCCCGACGGATATAACACCTGGATCGAACAGGGCGGCACCAATGTATCGGGCGGTCAAAAGCAGCGCCTGTGCATCGCCCGCGCCCTGCTGAAAAAACCCAAGGTCCTGATTTTGGACGATTCCACCAGCGCCGTCGATACGGCGACAGACGCCCAAATCCGCCAGGCCTTTGCCACCAGCATCCCAGGAACGACAAAATTGATCATCGCCCAGCGCATCTCCAGCGTACAGGACGCGGACCGCATTCTGGTCCTGGACGGAGGCCGGATCAACGGCCTGGGCACACATGAAGAGCTGCTGAAGAGCAACAAGATTTACCGTGAGATCTATGACACCCAGATGAAGGGCGGCGGTGACTTTGATCAGCCCGCACCCGCTCAGTCCGAAAAGGAGGTTCACTGATATGAGCCGTATCCCTAAAAACACGCCTTCCGGCCCCCGCCTCAGCACGCGGGAGACTGTGCACATTATGAAGCGGATCCTCTTTGAGATGATCCGAAGCTATAAATTTTCCTTTTTTATGGTCATTGTAGGTATCATCGGTTCCGCATTGGCCACCCTGCGGGGGACCCTGTTCATGCAGGAACTGATTGACGATTACATCACGCCACTGCTGCGGGCGGAAACCCCGGATTTCTCCCAGCTTGGGGTTGCCTTGATCTCTCTGGCCGCGACCTATGCGGTCGGTATCCTGTGCGCCTATGGCTACAACCGGATCATGGTCAATATCAGCCAGGGCACCATGAAAAAGTTCCGGATTGAGCTCTTTACCCATATGGAATCCCTGCCGATCAAATACTTCGATACCCATGCACACGGGGATATCATGTCCGTATATACTAACGATGTTGATACTCTACGCCAGCTCATCAGCCAGAGCATCCCACAGGTCATCCACTCATTTATCACAATTGTGACTACTTTGGTGAGCATGATTGTACTCGATATTCCGCTGACCCTTCTGACGCTGCTCATGGTCGGGATCATGCTCTTTGTCTCCACCAAACTGAGCGGAAAGTCCGGCCAATATTTCGCCCAGCAGCAAAAGGATTTGGGCACCGTAAATGGATATATCGAGGAGATGATGAATGGACAAAAGGTGGTCAAGGTATTCTGCCACGAGGAAAAGAGCGTGGAACAGTTCCGTGAGCTCAACCAGCAGCTGCGCCGGAGCGCGAATAACGCCAACAAGATCTCCAATGTGGTCATGCCCGTCAACGCCAATATCGGCAACATCAGCTATGTGCTGTGCGCCGTTGTCGGGGCACTGCTGGCCTTGGGCGGTTACTCCGGCCTGACGCTGGGCACGCTGGTCTCCTTTCTGTCGCTGAATAAGAGCTTCACCCAGCCGGTTACCCAGATCAGCCAGCAGGTGAACAGCATTGTCATGGCCATGGCCGGAGCCCAGCGAATTTTTAAAATGTTGGATGAAAAACCGGAGGAGGATGCCGGCTATGTGGAACTGGTCAATGCCCGGGAAAATCCGGACGGCTCCCTGACGGAGACTACCGAACGCACTGGTATCTGGGCTTGGAAACATCCGCACAGCGCAGATGGCAGCGTGACCTACACCAAATTAGAGGGCGGCGTCACCTTTGACGATGTAGATTTTGGCTATGACAGTAAAAAGATCGTACTCCACAACATCAAGCTGTACGCCATGCCCGGACAGAAGATTGCGTTTGTCGGAAGCACAGGCGCGGGTAAGACGACCATCACCAATTTGATCAATCGATTTTATGACATTGCGGACGGAAAAATCCGCTACGATGGAATTAATATCAATAAAATCAAAAAATCCGATCTGCGCCGTTCCCTGGGGATCGTCCTACAGGATACGCATCTGTTCACCGGCACGGTGATGGATAACATTCGCTATGGCCGGCTGGATGCGACGGATGAGGACTGCATTGCCGCAGCCAAACTTGCCAATGCGGACAGTTTCATCCGCCATCTGCCCGATGGCTACCAGACCATGCTCACCGGCGACGGCGCCAATCTGAGCCAGGGACAGCGCCAGTTACTGGCCATTGCCCGTGCCGCAGTCGCCGATCCCCCGGTACTGATCCTGGATGAGGCGACCAGCTCCATCGACACCCGCACGGAATCTCTGGTGCAGGAGGGAATGGACCGCCTGATGCAGGGGCGTACAACCTTTGTGATTGCCCACCGGCTGTCCACCGTCCGCAACTCCGACTGCATCATGGTGCTTGAACACGGACGCATCATCGAACGCGGTACACACGACCAGTTAATCGACCAGAAGGGCCGGTACTACCAGTTATACACCGGCAATGCCATCGGTGCATAGGAATTCGTATACCGTTCCACCGGAATGAAAAGCGCATTTTATCGCGAGGGATGATTCCGCCTGCAACCCCCCCTTTATACAAAACCACACCGTCTCCTCTTTTGGGGAAACGGTGTGGTTTAATTTTTTAATAATCCTCCACGTCAAATACGCGGTCCTTAAAGTAAAATTTTCGGTCCGCCTCCGTGATCTCCCGGATCACGCGGCACGGATTCCCTGCGGCAATGACGTTATCCGGGATATCCTTTGTGACCACGCTGCCAGCACCGATGACAACGTTATTGCCGATATGCACGCCCGGCAAAACCACGGCATTGCCGCCCATCCACACATTATCCCCTATCGTAACCGGGATCCCATACTCATAACCGGAGTTGCGGCTGTCAGGATGCACGGGGTGGCCCGCCGTATAGATGGATACATTCGGCGCAAACATGACGTTTTTACCAATCGTCACTTTGGCCACATCCAAAATCACTGTGTTGAAGTTGGCGAAAAAGTTATCGCCCACCTCCGTGTTTTTTCCATAGTCAAAGTGGATTGGGGGTTCCACGCCAATATTCTCACCAGTTTTTCCAAAAATCTCGCGGAGCAGACGGTCTGCCTCCTCCTGATTCTCCGGATCCAGATGGTTAAACCGATATACCTTTTTCCGGCATTCCAGCCGCTCCTCAGCCAGGCCATCCTTCCACGCCTGGTAGGGCAGACCGGCCAGCATTCGTTCCTTTTGATTCATCATTGTCACATCCTTTTACAACATCCACCCCAGCCGTACTCACTTCCGGCGCTTTTTCTCCTCCCGCCTCTGTTCCTGGGCAAAAAAGCGGGCCAGATCCAGCAGACGCCTCTTGTTTTCCTCATTTAATCCACGCGTCTCATCGTACATGGCGTAGGTAAAGGCGTCCAATTTAATCTTTTCGTTCTCACGCCGCACATCCGTTTCCCACTCCACGTCGGCCAGATAGTCAATCGTCACGCCAAAGTAGGCGGCAATACGCTTTAAATTCTCCACACTGGGCACAGATTTCCCATTTTTCCAATCGCTTAGCGTGCTTTGCGCCACGCCGGTCTCCTTGTGAACACGGTACGGCGTCACATTATGTTCCCGAAGCAGGCGGGCAAAATTTTGATACATGTCCTCTCCCCCAAACTGCATATCCGTCCCAAAAATCCGTGCAACTGGATCTTGACGTACTACGTTATTTGTAGTATTGTAAAAATATAAACAACGGATTTCGTAGCGGTATATACTTCATATTCCAGAAGTATTGTACCACGTAAATCCAATAAAATCAACAAAAACAAATCCATGTTTGGGGGACAAATCAAATTTTTTTGAAAGCTCGTCCAAAAGCAGCACCAGAGGAGGATTTATCATGAATTTAACACCAAACACCCCACAGCCCACGCTCAGCCTGATCCGCTCCGGACTGCCGCCATCACACCACACATCCTTTTCCCTTTCCGATGAAAGGCGGGAGCAGTGCGAACTGTGCGGCCTGTTCTTCACACCGGAGGAACTCCAGCAATTCGGTCCCTTCACCCTGTGCCCGGATTGCGGGATGGCCTACTGTGACGCCTGTTTTCAGGACTATGGCGACGCATTTATTGAGGAGAACGCACATATCTTTTACACCGGATGGTTCGAGGGGCTGACTCAGGCAGAACAGCTCCAGGCACTTCGGGCGGCCTATCGCGCCTGCTATCAGGCAGCCGGATCCACCGGACGGACAAGGATGCTTGAGGAGCGGCGGGAATTTTGTACCGCCTGCATCAACGAGGCGTGGCCGGACTATGTGTCCAAACGCCTGAACGCTACATATAATGGTATACTCAATTGATTGAAAGGGGCAATTAAAAGAATGAGTGAAAAACAGGGAATCGACGTATCATACGCTCAGACAGACATCGACTGGGGAAAAGCAAGGGCAGCCGGTGTGGAATTCGCCATGATCCGCGCGGGCTACGGGCGCGAATTGAGCCAGAAGGACAGTATGTTCGAGAGTCACTATGCGGGGGCGTCCGGCGCTGGAATCCCCGTGGGAACGTACTGGTACTCCTATGCAACAGATGTGGATGGGGCCAAAAAAGAGGCCGCCGCATGTTTGGAGACTATCCGCGGCAAGACCTTTGAATTCCCAGTGGCATTCGACATTGAGGATCCCTCTCAGCGCGATCTGGGCAGGGACCGGATCACAGACATTGCCGTCGCCTTTTTGGAGGAGATCGAGCAGGCGGGCTATTACGCCGTGCTCTACTCGAGCTTGGACTGGCTGCGCAACAGGATCGACTATGAACGCATCAAGCAATTTGATCTGTGGCTGGCCCAGTGGCGCAGTGCCGGCTTCACCTACGAAAATCCCATTGGATTGTGGCAGTACACCTCCAGCGGGAGCGTGGAGGGG
>USLQ01000025.1 GCA_900555545.1 uncultured Oscillospiraceae bacterium
TCCGCCGTAGCCACCGTGCAGGATGCCCCGGAAATCCTGATCCTGGACGAGGTGCTGAGCGTGGGGGATCTGTTCTTCCGCAAAAAGAGCGAAAAACGCATCCAGGAAATGATACACGGCGGATCCACGGTGCTGATCGTCTCACACGCCACCCCCGTGATCCGTGGGAACTGCTCACGGGCCATCTGGATCGAAAAGGGGAAGCTGCGTGCGGACGGCCCACCCGGCGAGGTGTGCGATGCCTATGAAAAGCTGCGGGAGGGAAAGCCATGAAACAGTGGCTGTACACCCTGCTGCTGCGCACACCGAAAATCCGCACAGAATTCCGCAGCCGTCGCCGGCCGGAGGACGGCCGTTTTTCCGCGCTGTTTTTGCTGTTAAAAATCAACCTTAAATACTACCTGCTCCCCGGCGGCAGGCGTGAGGACGATCCCTGCCTGCCCACAGGCGTGAGTGAATCCGCCCAATGTGCGCGTGAATCCCCAGTATCGTTTGCCCATCGCCTCGCCGGATATGACGTAATCTCCTTTGATGTGTTTGATACCCTGCTCCTGCGCTGCTGCTCCGCCCCGGAGGATGTGTTTGATCTGGTCGGGATGGAGCTGTCCTACCCGGACTTCAAGCGCCTGCGGATGGCGGCGGAGTCACAGGCTCGGGCAGAGCAGCGGTCACGTGGATTTTCCGGCGAGGCCGGCCTGGCGGAAATCTGGAAAATTCTGGCGCGCCGGACCGGTATTCCGGAAGCAGAGGGGATGGCATGTGAAATCCGGTGGGAGCAGCGGTGCTGCGCTGCCAATCCCTATATGCTCCAGGTGATCCGTGCACTGGACCGGCAGGGGAAGGCAATCATCGCCGCCTCCGATATGTACCTGGGCAGTGATACCATCCGCCAACTGCTGCACGCCTGCGGATATCCGGCATTTGACCGGATCTACGTCTCCTGCGAATGCGGTGCCTCCAAGCACGCCGGGGATCTATACGACCGGATCCGGCAGGAGCTCGGCTCAGGCAGGCGGTATATCCAGATTGGGGACAATCCCCTGGCCGATCGGGACCGTACGGTGGATCATGGCTGGAGCGCCTATCTGTACGCGAACGTTAACCGCGCTGGGAACGCCCTGCGCACACGGGACATGTCCCCCATTGTGGGCAGCCTGTACCGCGGGATTGTCAACGGCCATCTGCGCTGTGGAGCTGCCGTCTACTCGCGTGAATATGAATTTGGCTTTCTCTTCGGCGGCCTGTTTGCCGCCGGTTACTGCCGGTTTATCCACAACTATGCACAGTCGCACGGAATCGAAACACTCCTCTTCCTCGCCCGGGATGGCGCCGTCCTGCTGGAGGCCTACCGGATCATGTACCCGGCAGAGGCGGCACGTACTCGTTACGCCTACTGGTCGCGCGCGGCGGCGGTTAAGCTGTCGTGTAATTTTTTTCGCCATGAATATTTCCGGCGCTTTCTAACCCATCAGGTGGGATCACACCGCACCATACGTCAGGTGCTGCTAGGGATGGAGTTGGAGTCCATCCTACCGGAGCTATGCGGGGCGCTGGAAATAAAAGAGGCGGAGCCCCTCACGCATAAAACGGCGCCCCTGATTGAAGAATATCTATTGAACCACTGGGATCAGGTTTTGTCCGCTTACGCCGGACAGGTCGAAGCCGGTAAAAAATACTACACCGGACTGCTGGACGGGTGCCGGTCCGCCGCAGCCATCGATATCGGTTGGGCGGGCAGCGGCGCGGTCATGCTCGACTGCATGGTCAACCGCGTATGGGGGCTTGACTGTCCCATCACAGGGATCCTCGCGGGGACGGACGCCGCACCAGGCCCCGACCCGGACGCGGCGGAGCCGATGGTGTTCGGCGGGCAACTGGTGAGTTATTTTTATTCCTCCGCCCTCAACCGCGACCTGTGGAAAACGCACGACCCCGCTAAAAATCACAACCTGTACTGGGAGCTGTTGCTCTCCTCCCCGGAGGGAAGCCTGAAGGGATTTTATCCGGAGGGGGATTCCTACCAGTTGGTGTTCCGGGAGAACCGTGCGCATCCGGAGCAGATCCGGGAGATTCACCGTGGAATCCTCGACTTTGTGCGCCTATTCCTGGGTACGGAGGCGCGCCTTGGCAAACAAATCCCGGTCAGCGGGCGGGACGCCTATGCGCCGATGATCCCGCTGCTGCACGGCCGAAATCAAAAATTCCTGCGTCCGCTGGAGGCATTGCTCGATGATGCACAGATTTCTTAATCGAAAAAAGCGGGATTCCGTCCTTTACCATGCAGTCAGTTCCTATCAACTGCTTGCCGCTCTGCTCCACCGGATTACGTACCACCCCACGTGCCGGGCCGTGCTGATCCTGCCGGATTTCATCACGCGAAAATATCCAAACTATAAATCCTTAACGGAATTTTTCGACGCGGTCTATCTCTTCCCCTATCTGCACATCCCGCACAGCAGCGAGCATCAGGTACTCGCCGATGTGGAGCGCTGCTGCCGGGAGCGGATCCCCGACCGGATCGGCCGGTTTGGCCGGATTTATGTGGCTGGCGCACATTTTTATTTCAGCCTGTATCTGATCCGTCACGCCATTCCATTCGCCATGATGGAGGACGCGGCAGGGTTGATCAGCCGTCCGGATGATTTATACCGCCCCCTGCTGAAAAAATTCCCCCTGCACGCACAAATCGCTCAGAAGTATGGCCTGTTTGACGGGTCAAATGAATGCATCGAGCAGATCTTATGCCTCAAGGGCGCTCAGACGATCGACGTCTCCGGGCCAAAATACGTGGATTTTTGCCCGGAGGATCTTCTGGCCGGGATGACGGAAGCCAAACGGGAACGTGTGATCCATTTTTTTATTCGAGAGGCGATTCCGACCGATGCCCAGGCCGTCCTGCTGACCCAGCACTTTGCAGGGCTTGGCATGATGACGCAACAGGAGCAGGAGGATTTGTATCGCAGCCTGGCCGTGCACGCGCTGCGCGGGATACGCCTGATTGTCAAGCCGCACCCGGATGATACGCTTGACTACACGGGTATCTTCCCGGGAGCACAGATCATCCGCACCATTTTCCCGAGCGAACTGCTCCCCTATGTACTGCATCCCAAGCCGGAGTATCTCTATGCATTTGACTCCACCGGATGCGAAAACCTTGCCAAACATTTTATCATCAAAAGGATCGGGAGGGATCAACAGCATGACTGACCGTGTGCTGATTATTGTCAACTCCATCTATCAGCTCTTCACCGCCGTCCATCTGCGCCGCACACTGCTCGCCGGGCGGGCGGCAGACGCCGTGTTGACCGACATTCTGCCGCGCCGTGATTTTTACGCCGGGCGGCTGGAGGAGAGCGAACTGTTCGATCGCGTCTTATGTGCGCAGACATCGGCCTTTAACGGTGAATACGCCGCTAAGCAGGGGGCGGAACTCGATCCCGCCTTTCGGGATATTCCGCGCCACTTAAAATGGATGATGAGCGGCCCGCTCGATTCCTATTCCGAGGTGTACTTCTCCAACTATGACCCATTCACACGGATGCTGGCCGTTTGCTACTACGGCCTGCCGTGCGACTTTATCTGCTATGAGGACGGATTCTCCACCTACGTGATCGACTATCTCCGCCCTGACCGCGCAGCGATCAACCGCCATGCCGAGGGGCGAAAAATTGCGGACAAAGTACACCACGTTCTCCTCTATGAACCGCATCTGGCCGTACGGGGCGACACCCTGGGAAATCGCCCGATCCCCAAGATCGCCCCCGAGGATGAGGACCTGCGCCGCCTGCTCAACCGGATCTTTGACTACCATCCGCCGCTTAACGGAGCCGACTTTATCTTCCTGGAGCAGTCGTTCCGCGCGGAAAACATCCGGACCAATGATCTGGAGCTGATGCGGCTGTGCCGGGATGCCGTTCCTCCCGGGCGTTTTGCCGTCAAGCCGCCACCCCCGCAACGCGGAAAACCTGCCCCTCCAACTCGGACTGACCCGGAAATACGACGCAGATGTGCCGTGGGAGCTTTTCCTGCTCAATGAGCCCCTGGCGGGTGGTGCCGTGATCACCGTGTGCTCCAATGCCGCACTGACGCCCCGGATTGTATTCGGCATGGATCGGAACACCGTCATGCTTTACCGGCTGTTTGAGGGCAAGGTACTGTGGAAAGAGGACGACGTTCTCCGGCGGTACCTA
Source organism: uncultured Oscillospiraceae bacterium (assembly GCA_900555545.1). Taxonomy (GTDB): domain Bacteria; phylum Bacillota; class Clostridia; order Oscillospirales; family Acutalibacteraceae; genus Onthovicinus. The sequence continues at coordinate 4,191 of USLQ01000025.1, forward strand.
CATCAATTTTACACCCAGTTCGCCGGGAAAAACTATTATGTCCCGCAGACCGTCTACGAGCTCCGGGAAACACTCAATTACTTGGGAGGCCGCCATGAATAATCCAAAGGTTTCGATCATTATCCCCGTCTATCAAGTGGAAAATTTTCTGGAGCGCGCCGTAGATTCCGCGCTGGATCAGACGCTGCCGGAAAAGGAGATCATCCTGGTGGACGACGGGAGCGAGGATGCGTCGCCACAGATTTGCAACCGGTATGCCGAGTCGCATCCGGAGCTGGTGCGCGTCATCCACCAGGAAAATGCCGGGCTTGGGATGGCACGCAATGCCGGGCTGGAGATCGCCGCAGGAGAGTACGTCCTGTTCATGGACTCCGACGATACGATCGAACCCACCATGTGTGAAGAGCTCTACGACAAAGCCGTGCGCGAGGGCGATGATATCGTCATGTGCGACGTAAAAATCATCTATGTGGAGGAGGGCCGCAGCAGCGTCGTCTCCTCCTATCCGCGTGAGGAGGTAGATGCGTCCGATTACATTGCCAACGGCAACAATATTACCTACAGCGTAAACAAACTGTTCCGCCGCTCCATCTGGGTGGAGAACCGCTATCGCAAAATGCTGTTTGAGGATATTGCGCTGATCCCGGCCATTGTCACCCGCTATCCGCGTATTGGATATGTGCCCAAGCCCTTTTACAACTATTACCGGCGGCCCAACACCCTGTCCACCTCACCGGACGGGCACCTGGTCGATCTGATCGATGCCTTCCGCTTTTTCCTCACCGAGGGGAACCCCCGCTATCACGATGAGGCGGTCTACTGTATTGCCCGGCAGCTGTTGTGGAACATGACACAGTCACGCATCCTGTTCCAGGCGGATTTCATCACCTTTTTAAAGGAGCGCCAGCAGGACTTCCTGCTCAACCCCTATCTGGCCAAAGACGCCAAAACAAAACGCATCCTCGATTATCTCAAGCAGGAGGTCATCCCGGAGAACCTGATCTGCGCCCACCTGTACCGTCCCATTCCCGAGGAATACCGGGCGGAGGCCGCAGCCGACTTCCCACGCGGCCGGCTGATTGATCTGGACGAATCGTCCCTCCCCCCGGAGGAAGAACTCCCGGAGAGCGTGCGGGAGGCGCTGTTGGCGGAGGATTTCCAATATGTGGAGGAATATCTGGCACTAAAGGTATTGTTTGAGGAGGGCGGGATCGTCCTGATGCCGGAAATGCGTGCCAACCTGAACCTAAAGCGATTGCGCTTACAGCCGATCTTTTTCGGCTTTGAGAGCGAGGAGGAGCTCGTCGCCGGATGCTTTGGAGCCCTGAAGGGCCACTATGTGATCGGCGCGCTGCTTGACAGCTACCGGGATGACAACATTTACAGCCGGGCCCGCCTGCCGCTGAGGAAACGCCTGCGCGATTTTCTGATGATCCATTTTGACCTGAAAATGAACGGGCGCAAGCAGCTGTTAAAGCATGAGATCCCCGTCTTTTTACCGGATGTGCTGGCCTATGATATGAAGAACGGCGAAAATTGCTGCAAGCGTGCGGAGATCCCCGTGCCCGAGGGATACGAGGCCGTGCGGGACAACGTGCTGAAAATGTGGTCCGACCGCATATTGGAAAACTGGAACCTGTACAAGCAGGCGATGAACAAAAAGCATCCCGGCAAGCCGGTCCCCGTCCCGCCGCCGGTCGAGGGGATCTCCCAGGATCTGCTCACGCGGGAGCTGGAGGAACGGACAAAGGAGGTCATGGCCGCCTATGAGAATTCCACCAGTTGGAAAATCACCAAACCGCTGCGCGCATTGAGCAGCCTGTTCCACAGAAGGGGGAGCGGAAAATCATGAAAATTGCCGCGATTATACCTGCGCGGTACGGCTCAAGCCGGTTCAAAGGCAAACCGCTGATGGATCTGTGCGGCTATCCCATGATCTGGTGGGTGTGCCGTCAGGTTCGTCAGTGCCGCCGGATTGATACCGTCTGTGTGGCAACCGACCACGAGGAAATCTTGCACTGCTGTACAACGCTCGGGATCGATGCCGTGATGACCTCCCCGGACTGCGCCACCAGCACGGAGCGCATTTATGAGGCAGCCCGGAAGATCCCTGCGGACCTTTACATCTGTGTGAATGGGGACGAGCCATTGATCGAGCCGGAACTGGTCGAGGCCGTAATCCCCGACCGGATGGAGGATTTTTTTGCGGCCAACCTGATGACCAAGATTCTCTCCCCTGCCGAAACCGTGGACGAGAGCAATATCAAGGTGGTCACCGACACACAGGGCAACGCGCTCTTCTTCTCGCGCAGCCCCATCCCGCACCCGAAAGCCTCCCTCCGGTTCGACTATTACAAGCATATGGGCGTGCTCGCCTACTCCATGGAGGCCCTGCGTTTTTTTGCCGAAACGCCCAAGGGAGAGAATGAGAAAATTGAGGATATCAATGAACTGCGCTTTGTGGAGCACGGGAAAAAGCTGCGGATGATCCCCGTGCAGGCGCACACGCTGTCGGTGGACACGCCAAAGGATCTGGACTACGTGCGGGGGATTCTCCGCGGTAAAATCGAAAGGGGAGAAATCAGGCTGTGAGCATACAGATTTTGGACTGTACCCTGCGCGACGGCGGGTACGTCAACGATTGGATGTTTGGGCGGAGGACGATCCGCTCCATTCTGGACAAGCTGGAACGGGCGCATATTGATATTATTGAGTGCGGATTCCTGACCGGGATGGTACAGGAGCAAAACGCCTCCCTGTTCGGCAGCGCGGCGGAGGTGGAAGCCGTCCTGCCCGAGCCGCCGAGGGATGCCCTGTACGTGGCGATGATCGCCATTGGTGAAAAGGAGCTGCATCCCTCCCTGCTGGAGCCGTGCGACGGCAAGGGAATCGGCGGCATCCGGCTGACCTTCCATCAGGATGAGATTCAAAAAGCCATGGAGTGGGCGCAGATCATCATGGATAAGGGCTACCTGGTATTCATGCAGCCGGTGGGCACCACCTTTTACACGGATCTGGAGCTACTCCAGCTGGTGGAGAAGATGAACACGCTCAAGCCCTATGCTTTTTATATCGTGGATACGCTGGGCAGTATGTACCGCAACGACGTCTCACACCGGTTCTACCTGATTGATAAAAATCTGGCGCCGGGGATCCACATCGGGTTCCACGGCCACAACAATATGCAGCTGGCATTTTCCAACGCACAGGTGCTCGGTAAAATCCAGACCAAGCGCACACTGATCATCGACTCCTCGGTATACGGCATGGGGCGCGGCGCGGGCAACCTGCCCACGGAGCTGATCGCGCAGTATATCAACCGGAATATCGCATCGCGCTATGATGTCTCCATGGTGATGGATATCTATGACGAGCATATTGCTGCCATCCGCCGGGAATATGAATGGGGATACTCCATGCCCTATCACATCGCCGCACATCACGTCTGCCATCCGAACTATGCCGCCTATCTGATCAACCGGCGGACTTTGACCATGCAGGATATCGAAAAAATCATTCTCACCATCCCGGAGGAATACAAAGTCCTGTACGACCAAAAGCTGATCGAACGGCTATACAACCGGTTCCAGAGCCGGAAGATCGACGACAGCCGGGCGGTGGAGCAGATTTCCCGGGAAATCGACGGGCGCAGGATCTTGGTTCTGGCGCCCGGCAAAACGCTCGCGACCGAATACAGCTTTTTGCGTGATTTTATCAGCAGGGAGCATCCCTATGTGATTGCCGTCAATTTTGCGGACACCCAATTCCCGATCAACGCCTGCTTTGTCAGCAATCACAAGCGGATGGATATCATCGATCAGGAGCTTCAGGCCATGCCGGAGATCCCGTTGATCCTCACCTCCAACATTCCGGACCCCGGCGGGGAGCGCCGCCTGTATGTGGACTATGACCGATACACCAACCCGGACAGCCTGATCTCCGACAACGCGGGCCTGATGCTGCTGAACCTGCTCCGGCGCTGTGGTGCCAAGGAGTGCTGCCTGGCCGGATTTGACGGATTTGAGACCGGTTACCGCGAGCGTTATTACAGCGGCGAGCTGGAGATGGCCACGGACGAGGCGCGGATTCAGGAAAAACAGGAGCGGATCCGGCGGCAGATCGAGCTGCTCTCCGGCTCCATGCGGCTGATTTTCCTCACGGACTCACCGTACGATATGGAGGGGAAGCATGATCCGGTGCACTCTGTTTGACGTTGACGGCACGCTGATCCATTCATATCCCGGCATTTACAACGCGTACCGCTTTGCCTTTGAACGGATGCAGCTGGATTTTCCGGGGGAGTTATTCGTCCGGCA